>DQAM01000196.1:7104-14740 GCA_003523545.1 Dysgonomonas sp. | reverse complement strand
AATGGGCGGATGGCTCAAAGCGGAAGAAGACTTTGGCAGGCTTGAAGCTACAGTAGATATGACGCAGAGTTCCAATCCGGTAATTAACGTAGATCTGGATGTAGACCGATTGCAAATAGACCGGTTTGCTGAATTTCCCCAGTGGCGTAATCCGGAAATATCCCTACGCATGAAAGGTGACATTATAGGTACCGACCTGAGCAGGATACAGGCCGATGTGGTGATTGACAGCTTGTTGTTTACTCACGACAGCCTTTATTTCGAACCAGGTAGGATAGCATTAAAAGCAGGATTGGACGACGATCCGATGAAAAAATATATAGAAATAAATTCTTCGTTCCTGGATGCCGGAATCACCGGAGATTATAATTTTGAGACGCTCCCCGACGAACTTATGGCAATGATGAATGCATATTTGCCCGGTATGTTCGAACAGCCCCGGGGAAGAATTGTAAACAGTAATAATTTCACTTTTTACCTGACCTTGCAGGATACGGATGAGTTGACACGAATATTGAATCTTCCTGTCGAGGTAGTAAACCCCTTATCTATAAACGGTGCTATCAATATGCCGTCAAACGATATGCAAATGTCGGCACGTGCATCGCGTATCAGGTACGGGGATATGGAAATACGCAATACCGCAATAGATATTTCCAGTTTAGATTCGATTTCACAGATGAGGATTGATGCAAATAGTGAATTGCTGACTGAGGGTGCGGATTTCAGATTTAATGTCGACGGTACGGTTTTTTCTGATACTATCGATATGAAGCTGAATGTAAGGCGTGATAGTGCCGACATGAATGTGGATGTAAATCTGGATGCCAGGGCTCATTTCGAATACTCGAATACCGGACAACTGGTCTCATCGGTACAATTCTCTCCTTCCGAAATGAATATAGGAAGATTGAACCTGACCTTTATGCCTGCTTATGTAATGAATGAAGGGGAAAGAACAGAGATTTCCAACTTTGGATTTATGGTAGGAAGAGGGCGTGTGCTGAACAAGTATTTCGGTGTAGACGGGGTTATTTCCAATCAACCTCAGGATACCCTGAATGTGTCATTTTTCCACGCTAACTTAGGGTATATCCTACAGGCATTTAATGTAGATAACATAAGTACTATTGCAAATGGGGATATCAAGCTGACAAACGTAATGTCTACCCCTGAGATATATACCGACAATATGAGATTGTCCGATATGATAGTATTCGGAGATACTCTCGGCACTCTTAACCTACAAAGCCGGTGGAACAACTCCCAGGGAGCTATCAGGCTGGATGCTGTACTGGCGAAGAATGAACAGCAAAGCACCATCGACGGCTTCATTTATCCGCAACGGGATTCCCTCGATCTGGATGTAAATATCGACAGGCTGTCGCTTCATTGGCTGGAGCCTTTTATGGCCGGCACATTAAACCGTGTATCGGGGAGTATCAGCTCGGGGCTTACAGTAGGCGGACGTATATCGGCTCCTGCCGTAAACGGCTGGCTGGGTGTAAATGATACCTACCTGGGTATAGATTATACAAATGTAACTTATCGTATTTCTGATACTATACAGATTACCCAGCAAAGGATAGGTTTTGATGATCTCATAATTATGGACCCGGAAAATAACAGTGCTCGTGTAGATGCACTTGTCACCCATGAGAATTTCGAGAATCTTCAGTTCACTGTAGGTATTAATTTCCGCGATTTCATGGTATTGAATACACCTACGCGGACAGACAGCCTTTTTTATGGTCAGTTGTACGCAACGGGAACGGCTGAGATAAGAGGAAATATGGACGATATAAAGATGGATGTACAGGTGAGGAATGCAAGGCAGTCTAAGGTAGATGTACTCATACCCCAGACATCGAGTGCAGGTGCATACGAAAGTATTGTGTATATCAATACACCCGATGATCAGGAAAACCAGGTGCAAACTGAACAGCCTCCGACATCGCTTCCATTGAATCTCACGGCAAATATTACTCTAACTCCTACTGTAACGTTGGGTGTGGTGATAAATCCCGTGACGGGCGATCAAATGCAGATCAGAGGTAACGGTCTGGTCAACTTCACATACGATATGGAGTCCGAGGCTATGAATGCATTCGGGGACTATTCGGTAAGCGAGGGTTTTGTCAGGCTCAGGCTCCAGAATCTCGTTACTATGGAATTCCAGATACAGGATGGAAGCCGTCTGATATTTAACGGTGACCCTATGCAGACTACTTTTGATATTACTGCATATAAGAGGGTGAGGGCAAACCTGACTACGCTGGATAGTAGTTTCGGATTGGATGATTCTTCTCCTCGTGTAATGGTAGACTGTATATTGGGGATAACAGGTGACATCGATCAAATGAATTTGACGTATGACATAAGGCTTCCGGATGCAACAGACGATATACGGCAGAGGGTTAACTCTCTCATTGTAACTGAGGAGCAGAAAGTTACCCAATTTGCCAGCCTGATAGCGCGGGGAGCATTCCTGCCTGCTAATGGTGGTTCGGTAGCTCCTACCGGGAATTTTGCAGAAACCATGCTCTTTGATGTCGCATCAAGTGCTTTATCTGCCGGATTGAATTCTGTGTTCAGTAAAATTATAGGCCCCGACTGGCAGATAGGTGCGAACATAGACTCCGAGAGTAACTCTTTCGGCAATGCCGATGTTACGGTAAGCCTTTCACGGTCTTTCTTGGACGACAGGCTCGAATTCAATACAAATCTGGGATACCGTACAGACCAGGTTAACAACAATAATTCATTTATTGGAGATTTTGATGTAACTTACGCCCTTACAAATGCGATTAAGCTGAAAGTCTTCAACAGGACAAACGACCGTTACTATACCCAGGCCGAAACGACCCAGGGAATCGGTATCGTTTATACCCGTGAGGCCAGGACATTGAAGCAACTGTTCCGTTTCTTCAGAAAAAAACGTCCGCAACGGGATTCTGTACAGCAACAGCAGGTAGCAGGTCAAAGATAGAATATGGTTGAAGTAAACAATGTATCTAAAAATTTTGGCAAACAGCAGGTTTTATACGATATAACATTCTCTCTGGCAAAAGGAGAAATAGTGGCGTTGCTGGGTGCTAACGGAGCCGGGAAAACTACTACCATGAATATAATTGCCGGAATATTGCATGCTGATAATGGGAATGTTGTTATCGATGGTTTAACAATAGAGGGTAATCCTGCTGAATATAAATCTAAAATAGGTTATCTACCCGAAAATAATCCGCTCTATGAGGATATGTATGTGAGGGAATATCTCGAATACGTTGCGGGTATTTACGGGAAAAAGGATAGAAAAAACTGCGTTTCCGAAATCATAGAATGTGTCGATTTAACGAATCAATACAAAAAGAAAATCGGAACGCTTTCGCATGGTAACAAACAAAGGGTAGGATTGGCCCAGGCCCTGATTCACGATCCTGAAATACTAATTCTGGATGAGCCTTCGACAGGACTCGATCCAATGCAACAATCGAAAATAAATAATCTGGTACAAGAACTAGGGAAAACGAAAGCTGTGCTCTTTTCTTCACATAGGCTGGACGATGTATCCCTGATAGCAACCCGTTACCTGATATTGCGTGAAGGACGCCTGCTTATGGACAGCCCTGCGGGTGATGTTGATTCCATTAAAGAACATTTTTTCCAATTTAATGAAAATAATAGCTGATAAAAATATTCCCTTTTTAAAGGGGATTGCAGAATCTTTCGGAGAAGTAATATATCTGCCGGGACAGGATTTTACCAAAGAGAATATCAAAGATGCAGATACATTGATAGTCCGCACGGTAGCACACTTCGGACGCGAGAACCTGGAAGGGTCTGCTGTCAAATTGATTTGCTCGGCTACTATCGGCTACGATCATATCGATACCGAATATTGCGAAACTCATGGAATCACCTGGAAGAATGCGCCGGGTTCGAATTCGGGTTCGGTTCAGCAGTATATTGCATCGGCCCTTATACTAATAGCCCGTAAGAAAGGATTTGCATTGAGAGGCAAAACTTTAGGAATAGTGGGGGTAGGTAATGTCGGTAAAAAAGTCGCTTATATCGCTGAGCTTTTAGGAATGCGTATTCTTAAAAACGACCCTCCCCGTCAGGAAGCTGAGCAAAGCGATGAGTTTGTAGACATAGAAACTATAAAGCAGGAAGCCGATATTATTACATTCCATACTCCGTTAAATAAAGAGGGTAAGTATGCTACTTATCATCTTGCGGGCGAGTATTTTTTCAGGAGTTTAGGTAAAAAGCCCATAATTATTAATTCGGCAAGGGGGGGGATAATCGATACATCCGCAATAAAGAATGCAATTAAGAATAACCTGATTAGTGGCGCTGTAATCGACTGCTGGGAAAATGAGCCTGCTATCGACCGGGAGTATATGCAGATGGCTGACTTTGCGACTCCTCACATTGCCGGATATTCGGCCGACGGGAAAGCCAATGCTTCGCGAATGTCTTTACAATCACTTGCAGATTACTGGAAACTATCTTCCGATCCTATCGAAGAGATCATTGTACCCGAGGTGGAGAACCGGGTTATCGATTATAGTGCTATAAAATCTTCCGAAAAAATAGAAGAGATCATTCTCAAGACTTACGATCTGAGGACGGATCATATACGATTAATAACGGATCCTTCCTTGTTCAGTTCTTTACGAGGAAATTATCCGCTTAGACGTGAATATCCGGCATATGTAGTTAAAAATATTGATAACCAATCTGATAAAGCAGTATTGGATAGCTTAGGTTTTGGGGTTGAATAAGTAGACAGTTGATGTTTAAAGGCTTGTTTTAATAAATAATTCATATATTTATGCCTGATTAGTAGGGTTAACGAGAATTATTTAACATGGCAACAGCAAAAGACAAGATATTGGAGAAAGCCTTCAATCTGTTTCTCATCAATAGTTACGATTCGGTAACAATGCAACAGATACAAGAGGCATCGGAAGTGTCCCGCGGAGCGATTTACCACCATTTTAAGAGCAAAGAAGAAATATTCAAAGCTGTAGTGGATGTCTATTTAGTACCTGCTTTTTCCAGCTATTCGATGATTACGGACGAAGAGAAAAAATCGTTGCAGGAAATGATTCAGGCTTCCGTCAAATACCGTCAAAAACACATCAACCAATTAAAAGATATTACTTCATTCCAGCTTACGGACTTTTATTTTTTCAAATTTGTTTTTCAGGCGACGGAGCATTACAAGGATTTTACCGAGCAGGTAAATATGCTCACCGAAAAAGAATTTAACGGCTGGAGAAGCCTTATACAGGCAGGCATGAGAACAGGAGAATTCAGGGCGGATGTAGACCCCGATTTTGCCGCGCAGATGTTTGTTTCTACACCTATGGGACTGGGTATATTTTCAGCTTTCAGCAACTACATAAATATCAATACGAAGGATATCCGTACATCGTATATGCGTCTTCATTCGCTGTTGAAAAAGAACAGTTTCGGGTGATCGTGTTTACTGGCTTATAGAAAGTTACATCTTATCTGTATCTTTTCTTAAAGAATAAGTCTTTTCTTTGAGGAATTCGCCGAGTCCGTCCAAATCGTTTTTATACACAGCTATTTCTTCTGGCATTATAGGCTCCCCGAAGCGAAGATGGATAGTTTTCCCCCGTTTATTGTATACTTCATGTCCCAGCCGTAAACTCCGCAGGCGCCAGTCTACCAGATCGAGGAAATTGAATATCCACGAGTTTTGTCCGCTGAAATATAAAGGTATAACCGGAATCTTTGCTTTTTCAATCAGTTTTATTACAGGTTGTTGCCATTCCCTGTCTTTTACGCTCATCTTAAGGCCTTTCAACCTTGTTTTCGAGACTGCGCCTGCCGGAAAGAAACCCAGCGGATGTCCTTCCTTAAGATGCATTATACTTTGCTTTACACCCTCAAGGCTCGATTTTCCGGCCAGCTTACCACTTTCATAAGGATTGACCGCAATGAAATTTACAGCCATGGTATCTATCATACCGAGGATAAAGTTAACCATCATCTTATAATCGGGGCGGATATCGCCGATCGTAGCAATAGCTGCGATACCGTCTATATGGCCGTAAGCGTGGTTGGATACAGTAATAAAAGGTTTACCGTCGAAACGGTGTAATATTTCTTTGTTTTCTACAACAATCTTTACGCCTATATTATTAAGCAGGTGTTTACAGAATTCTACGCCTTCATATTGCTTGGAAGCGTCATATATTGCATTGACCTTATTCATGCCGGTCAGTTTCATGGCAAATTTGATAATCGAGTCACCATATTTGCCTCTGAATATAGGATGCATTTTACGGACCAGGTCCGTACTAATTAATTTCTCTTTCATTAAATCAACATCTGATTATCTAAATACAAAACCGGCCATCATTCGGAAGAATGATGCAAGCCGGCTTGTTTATCGGATAAATAAGTTGCGGTTAAATGAAATACTTTAACCTGTTTATTTAGCCAACTTATTTATAATTTCAATTATTTCCTTTCCGGCAGCTTCCGCTTCTGGCATACTAGCTGCTTCGGAATATATACGGATAATGGGTTCTGTATTTGATTTACGCAGATGTACCCATTTATCGGGAAAATCTATTTTTACACCGTCTATATCGGTTACTTCATACGAAGAAAATTTTTCTTTCACCGCTTCCAGAATAGCATCCACATCTATCTCGGGAGTAAGTTCTATCTTCTGTTTAGCGATGTAATATTCCGGATAAGTTGCGCGTAATTCACTTACCGTTTTCTTTTCGTGGGCAAGATGCGTTAGGAAGAGCGCTATACCTACCAAAGCATCTCTTCCGTAATGGCTGGCCGGATAAATCACCCCGCCGTTGCCTTCACCCCCGATGACGGCATTAGTCGCTTTCATCTTTGTAGTCACATTTACTTCGCCTACGGCAGCAGCATTATACTGCATCCCGTAACGCTGTGTTACATCCCTTAGCGCCCTGCTCGAACTCAGGTTGGAGACTGTATTGCCGGGCGTATGCTTCAATACATAATCTGCAACAGCCACCAATGTATATTCTTCACCGAACATATTTCCTTTTTCGTCTACTACGGCAAGACGATCCACATCCGGGTCCACTACAAATCCGACATCTGCTTTTCCTGATTTCATCAGATCGGATATTTCCGTAAGATTCTCAGGTAGAGGTTCCGGATTATGGGCAAAATCTCCGGTAGGATCGGTATTCAGTTCTATTATGTCATTTACTCCCAACGCATTTAATAGCTTCGGCAGTACGATTCCTCCTACGGAATTGACACAGTCGACAGCTGCTTTAAAGCCTGCCGACCTGATTGCTTCTACATCCACCAAATCAAGATCTAAAACAGCTTTGATATGTGCATCTGTATAATCTTTGTTTATAACCTTGCCTAAGTTGTCAACATCAGCATATACGAATTGTTCAGATTCAGCAATATTCAATACTTCTGCCCCTTCTTCGGCATTCAGGAATTCGCCTTTTTCGTTCAGTAATTTCAGGGCATTCCACTGGCGCGGGTTATGACTTGCCGTCAGTATGATTCCGCCCGAGGCGTTTTCCATTGTCACGGCTAATTCAGTAGTCGGGGTAGTTGCTAAACCGATGTTTACGACATCGAA
>DQAM01000196.1:0-7081 GCA_003523545.1 Dysgonomonas sp. | reverse complement strand
CGAATCCCATACCCATGAGTGTTCCTACCACTACTTGTTCCATCATGGCACCCGAAATACGGGCATCGCGTCCCACTACTATTTTATTTGTTTTTACAGCAGCGCTTTTACGGATAAAAGCGGCATAAGCGGATGTAAATTTAACGGCATCCAGCGGGTTGAGTCCTTCGCCTATATTTCCGCCTATCGTGCCTCTGATTCCTGATATTGATTTGATTAGTGACATATTGGGTTGTGTTTTTGTTATTCAGCGTTAATAATTGTAGTGTATTTCAGCCTTTTATAAAACAAGGTACTGAAAGCAGAAGATTGGTAAGCAGAACCTGCCTTGAAAGGTACCAGGATATTGACTATCGCATTTTCGCCCACATGTTTAAGCGGGATAGTCACCCCTTCGGAAAGGTATGCGTATGTAGGTCCTTGAGAATAAGGATCGGTATAGCTGGTGGGTATTAAATAGAGGAATTCGAATGGTTGCAGACCTGGACTGCTCTGCCAGAGACGTATGGTATCGGACTCAGAAGTAGGCAGTTCTATCACTTCACTAAACCTAAAATAAACCTGTGATCGTGAAGATGCTCTTTTACCATTTCCCGAATCTACGACATTTATATATACGCCGGATTCATCCAGATAGTATTGATTGGACTTAAAAACACCGTTTTTGGGATATGTATCCAGTACCTCTATGTTTTGTTCGTTCAAAAACTGTTTTACTCTTTTCTTCTCTCTTTCCAGTCTTTCGGCATAAGATACTCCGTCATTACAGGAGGCCAGAAATATAATAATGGCAATAAAGGCAAAAGAAGCTGTTAATTTTCTCATTTCTTATTTAAATTATTCTTGTTGTCTATTAGTAATTGTGCGAAATCGGGTAAGGCGTTTTCAAATATGGATAAGGCATCTTCCAATTTTCCGTAGTATTCTCCTCCCGAAGCATTGAGATGGCCACCCCCGTTATAGCATCTGGAGGCAAATTCATTGGTAGGAAAACTGCCCTGAGAGCGGAACGAAATTTTAACCATATTTTCTTCTTCCCGGAAAAATGCGGCAAAGGTAATTCCCTTGATATTGAGAGGCAGATTGGCAAAGCCTTCGGTATCTCCTTTTTGCGAATGGAAACTTTTCTGTTCATCCTCGCTTAACCAGACGACAGCACAGCCATATTCATCGTAGATTTTCATTTTTTCGGACAACATATATCCCATCATCCTGTATCTGTCGGCTGTATAATTATGATACACATTGGAATATATTTTATCCTTGTCTATTCCTTTGGAAAGCAACTGGGTGATGATGAAATAAATATCGGCACTATTCGAATTGTATGTAAAAGCCCCTGTATCGGTCATCATACCCATATAAATGGCCTCAGCGCCCTGTCTGCTTATTGATTCGTAATCGCCCATCCGGCATATAAGCCTGAATACCAGTTCGCTTGTCGAAGATATTTCGGGATGTGATATAGTCACATCACAAAAATCGTCCGGAAACGGATGATGGTCGACCAATACTTTTTTCGCATTCGAATTTTTAACTGCTTCGCCCACCCATTTTATACGGCTGAGGACATTAAAATCGAGGCAAAAAATCAAATCGGTCTCATCAATCAGCTTATGGGCAAATTCAGGATATTTTTCGTATATCAGTATATCCTTTGCTCCTTTTACCCATTTCAGAAAATAAGGAAATTCGTTGGGAACAATCACGGTAGTTTCTATACCCGAATCGGTCAGGTAATGATACAATCCTAACGATGACCCGATCGCATCCCCGTCGGGCGATACGTGGGTAACTATAACAGCTTTATCCGCTTTATCGATAAGGGATTCTACCTTTGTAATCTTATCCTGTTGAATTATTTTAGAAAACATGTATATTTTTTTCTTTTTTGAGCCGAGTCGTGCAAAATTAGTAAAAAAATATCCTTAATGCTCCATTCTCTTTCACATCATAATAAGGAATTCGCAATTTTTCACATTCTGATACAAATCTTTTTAAGTTCCTGTTTGATAATGAGCTGTCTAATACGATCTTTTTTATGTTGAATTTTTCGTGGAGCGAATATAAAGATACGCCGTTGTTCGCGCATAAATGAAGGTAATCTACGTTAAATTTATTTGCACTTGTTTTTGTTTTCCATTTATCGTCCCGCAAAATCAGGTAACTCACTCCATTCAGATGCAACAATTCATTTTTGGGCGGATTTTCTATTTCTTGTTTTTTATACCCGGCAAAATAACGGATATATGTATTTTGAGGTTTGTTATATACAATCAGTGAATCTTTTTGCCCGATGCGCGTATACAAATTTATGCCGATTATCAGCAGGATAGAACTGAGAGCAACGATAAGAGGCTTTGGTTTTTTTCTTATTACAAACCAGATAATTCCCGCTAATGCTATCCATATCAGTAAAATACTGCCGGATGATATTGTAAGGTTTTGCAACTGGGCGAAAGGTAGTGATTCGAAGAACCGGATAATATGTAAAATAACTGTCACAATAATTTTATAACACTCAACAGGAAGATAGATGAGATACGGGTATAGGGATGGTATGAAGGTACCTGCCAGGGATGCGATTATAATGAAAGGCATAAGGTAAATTATAAGTGCTATAAGAGGAATAATCAAAAGATTGGTTATGAAAAAATAGGTTGGGAAAGTTCCGAAATAATAAAGAGTTAATGGGAAAGTCCCGATTTGAGCAGAAAGAGAAACCAGCAACAGGTTATAAAAATAACGGGTGAATTTGTTTTTTACTTTTATCCGTTTGTTTACCACAGGTAATAAAATAAGCATGGAAAGAACAGCGGAAAAGCTGAGTTGAAATCCCAAATCGAAAAGATTGAAGGGATTCCATATAAGCATAAGAAAGGCTGTTGCAAAAAGAATATTCAGGGAATAGGTTTTTTTATTAATAAGCAGGGCTATGCAAAATGCAGTCAGCATCCAGGAGGCCCTTACGGCTGAGGGTGGAAATCCGATAATGAAAACATATAGCCAAAGCATCAAAATAGATAACAAAGGTTTTAACCTGTACCAGCGGGAATACCGGGGGATAAAGCCGAATAGCGACAAGATAACCAGGTAAATAATACCTATATGCATACCACTGACCGCAAGTATATGCGCTGTGCCTGTTGCCCGGAAAGATTCTTTTACATCGTCCGATAAAGCGTCCTTATATCCTAGTGTTATTGCAGATAAAAGGGCGTACTCATCCGGAGTCAGGTCAAGCGAATGATAGAAATCGAGTATTTCTTGCCTTAATTTTATCCCTTGAATTAAAAAACCGGAAGAGGTTCTGTCCAGGCTTTCCCAATTGCCATCCCTTATAAATGTATATCCTGCATAACCTTTATTGTACATATACCTTGAATAATCGAATCCGTCGGGATTGTTGAGGCTTTTGAAAGGTTCTATTTCGGAGAAAAAAATAAAGCGGTCTCCGGGGGACAAAGCCGTATCGGAATTATAATCTTTGGGAAAATAGCAGACTATTTTTTTATTCGTGTTTTTCAGTTCTACTTTGTATGCTATGCTGTTAGGCTTATCCTGTGGTATATCTATAACAACAGCTTCGTAATTCTGGTGGATACCCGGGAAATTGAACGCCGATTCGTTCTGTCTTATTATGGTAGACAAACATCCTAATGAGAAAAGCAATAAAAATGCTCCGCATCCGAACATCCATCGCAGGTTATATTGTTTGTGGACGGGGACGAAATAGGAGAAGGATATTATTCCTAGCCCCAGGAAGAGGAGGATAATGCACAGTTTATTTACATCTAAATAATATTGGCATATTATGCCTGCTACCAAAGGTATAAGAAGACGTAAAAACGGTATCCGATGGAGTTTTTCCATACACCGCGCAAATTATGGATTTTATAAATCTTTCAGTTGTCGGATCATCTTTTTGGGATCAGGCGCTGAAAATACGGCGTTCCCTGCTACTAAAACATCTGCTCCGGCATCTATAAGAGATTTAGCGGTTTCAAGGTTTACTCCTCCGTCTACTTCTATAAGGGTCGACAATCCCCGCTGTTCGATCATGTTGCGGAGCCGTGAAACTTTGGATAGCGAGCGTTCGATGAATTTTTGTCCGCCGAATCCCGGATTTACGGACATGATCAGAACCATATCCACATCCTGCAATATATCTTCCAGCATTTCTACAGGCGTATGCGGGTTTAGTGTTACTCCGGCTTTCATCCCTGCCTCGTGGATGGCAGATACTGTTCTGTTGAGATGCGGAGATGCCTCGTAATGGACGGTCATCATATATGCCCCGCAATTCTTCACTTCCTGAATGTAACGTTCGGGCTGAACAATCATAAGATGCACATCCATCGGTTTTTTAGCCACCTTTTTTATCTGTTTCAGTACAGGAAATCCGAAAGAGATATTAGGGACGAATACTCCATCCATTACATCGCAGTGTATCCAGTCCGCATCGCTTTCGTTCAGCATCTCGATATCCCGGTTTAGGTGTAGGAAGTCGGCTGAAAGGATGGAAGGCGCTATTTTATGGTTCATATCAGTAAATGTTTTTTAGTAGAAACAAAGGTAATAAAAACAGTTTCTTTATTTTCTTATTGCCGTGTATTTTCTCAATAATCTCTGGGGTCGTCCTCTACAATTGCATAATGGTAATTATCGACCCATTTTCCCCGTATGGGAAGTATTTTTCTTCCTGTACCTTCGCGCGTCATTCCGCACTTCTCCAAGACATGGATTGAACGTATGTTTTCTGTTGCTACCCCGGCTTCAACCCTATGAAGACGAAATATCTCGAATCCTGCTTTTACCATAGTCCTGGCGGTTTCTGTGGCATATCCTTTTCCCCACACCGAAGGAAATAACTCATAAAAGATTTCGCCCCGCATAAATCTGTCGCCCGACAGGCTTATTCCTGCCGTCCCGATAAATTGTCCTGAATCTTTACTGATAATTTTCCAGGTAAAAGATTTCCTGCCTTTGCCCTTTTGGGCATCAATCATGCCTCGAATCATTTCTTCTGTTTTATCTATATTATCAGGAATTCCCATCGTATTGAATTCATCTACTTCCGGACATGAATATAACCTGTGGATATCTTCGATATCCTCCCATGTAATTTCTTTTAGCTGTAATCTTTCGGATTCAAGTTCCATAATATTTCTATTTGCAGGTTTATATCTATTCAGGCTTTAGTTTTATAAAAATAAAAAACAGTTTCTCTTAAGTCAAAGATAAGAAAAACTGTTTTCTGAGTGTGTGGAATTTTTTAGTTCATACAAGCGACATCTTCTGTCACTAAAGCGGATGGTTGAGACTGATAGGTGCGCGCAAACATTCTCAGGAAATTGAGAGTTTTGTTTGATGCTCCTTTTGTTGAAAATGTGTTGTCTCTTACTTCTCTACCATCATCCTTCACTTGAGTAGATTTCTCATCCATAGGCATGTGGATTAAATATTATATTACTTTTGATTTCATTAGATTAAACGTTTCTAAGACAAACTTATTATATTTGAGAAAACTTTTTTAACAAGAAATTTGTTATTTTAATAAAATGGCTTTTAGAATGAGGAAAATAGGAATTACCCTGCTTTTATTGGCAGTTATATTGGGAGCTTGTAAAAAGACGGACAAACATATAGATATACCGGAATCTCCCCGATGGAGTTTCGAGCAGTTGAAAATCGAGAAAGAACTTTTCCCTACCCAGGATTCCACTACAGATAAAGGAATGGATTTGGCTCTGGAATTCAATTATCCGTCTCATTTCCAGAATGATTCTATATTGCCGGCTTTGCAGGCCAGCTTTGTTACGGCTTTCGCTGGAGAAGAATATAAGAATAAGACCCCTCAGCAAGCATTTGAGGATTATGAAAAAGCGGTAGAAGACGATTTTATGAAGATGGGAAGCTATGCAATAGGAGACGGTCCTGATATCAGTACTTATTTTAAGAATATTGCAACTACTGTACACGATACTACAGATATAACAGTAACCGCCCGAACAGAAGTTACGGATTATACGGGTGGTGCGCATGGTTCGCGGAATGTTTTTTATTATAATATCGATACCCGTACCGGTAAAATATTCAGCGAAAAAGAGTTCTTTAAAGCAAACTCACACGGGAAACTGACGGAACTTCTGGAAGAGAAAGTAAAAACAACGAAGAATCAAAATGGAGATGATGTAACGCTATTGGAACCTGAACAGGTAGTTCCGAACGGTAATTTCTATTTTGGAGATAAGGGCGTGGTCTATGTATATAATCAATACGAGATTGCACCTTATTCGGACGGCCTGATAGAAATTACTTTGCCTTATGATGAAATTAAGACCTTAATAAATCCTTTATTCGAATTAATAATTGAGTTGAACTCCGATTCAAAAACAGAATGAGCTTAGCTCATTCTGTTTTTGTAATCTTCGTAACCGAATTCCCTGTATATTTCCAGCTTATCGTCTTTTGTCCACAAGGCAATAGAAGGATGAGGTATGCCGTTAAACATTGTGGTTTTTACTATAGTATAGTGAATCATGTCTTCAAATATGATTTTGTCCCCTATTGCCAAAGGTTCATCGAAAGACCATTCGCCGATAAAATCTCCGCTCAGGCAACTGTTTCCTCCCATACGGTACGTCGGTTTTTCGAATACGGGCTCGTGATAAGCTCCTCTTATGCGGGGTTTGTACGGCATCTCGAGGCAGTCGGGCATGTGGCAGGCAAATGAAACGTCAAGAATAGCAGTCTTCACATGATGGTTCTCCACTATATCCACCACGGTAGAAACGAGTACTCCGGTTTCCCAGGCGAATGCGCTTCCCGGCTCTAGAATAATTTCCAGATTGGGATATCTGTCTTTGAAATTTTTGAGAAGACGTATTAGGTGGTCGGTATCATATCCTTCTCGGGTCATTAAGTGACCACCTCCCATATTCAGCCATTTTACCTGTTTCAGGTATTTTCCGAACTTATTTTCCACTGCTTCCAAAACCTTCTCCAAATCGTAAGAAGAAGATTCACACAGGTTGTGGAAATGCAGGCCCTCTATTCCTTCCGGTAGATTATCGCCTAT
>DQAM01000201.1 GCA_003523545.1 Dysgonomonas sp. | reverse complement strand
GTGAGACAGGACTGGTTGTCACCCCATTTCTTCCGGGCGATTCTCTTTTATTTTTAGCCGGAGCTATTGCCGTCCGTCCCGATAACCCTTTACATATATATTGGCTGATCGGCCTTCTGATAATTGCGGCTATCCTCGGCGATGCCGTTAACTATACCATCGGGCGATATTTCGGCGAAAAGCTGTTCAGCAATCCGAATTCTAAGGTTTTTAAACAGGAGTATCTGGAAAAGACCAATCAGTTTTACAAAAAACACGGTGGAAAAACAATTATTCTGGCCCGTTTCGTTCCCATAGTTCGCACATTTGCCCCTTTTGTGGCAGGTATGGGCAGGATGAGTTATAAGCATTTCTTTTCGTTCAATGTGATCGGAGGTATAGCATGGGTGACTATATTCTGTATTTTGGGAGCATTGATAGGACGATTGGAATGGGTAGAAAAAAATCTAGATAAGGTTGTCATCATTATAGTTATAGTTTCCATCCTTCCTGCTGTATATGAAGTTGTGAAGGCAAAATGGGAAGCTAGAAAGCAATCCTAAAAACAAAATAATAGTAAATATTGTTTTAGTATATAGTCATTGGAATGATTATATCTAACAGAATGAGAATGGAACTAATAGCAAATATTCCTGATCCCGGCAATAGAAAAAGAATAGTTATCATAGGAGGAGGATTTGCCGGTCTTCAAACTGCAAAAAAAATAAATTCGAAATACTTTCAGGTGGTTCTGATCGATAAGGTAAATTATTATCAATTTCAGCCCCTTTTGTATCAGGTTGCAACAGCCGGGTTAGAGCCCAGTTCGATTGCATATCCCCATCGTAAAACATTTCACAATCGCGATGACTTCCATGTACGAAGCTGTCTGGCTAAACGTGTCAGACCGGAAGAAAAAGTCTTGGAAACGAGTATCGGGATAATTAATTACGATTATCTGGTCATTGCTACCGGATGCGACACCAACTACTTTGGCAATAATGACCTTAAGGAATCGACTTATGCATTGAAATCTATATCTGAAGCCCTTTTGGCCCGTAACAGGATATTACTGAGTTTTGAAAAAGCTTTAAGCGTTAAGTCAGAAGAAAAACTTAAAGAGTTACTCACTTTTGTAATTGTTGGAGGTGGGGCTACCGGCGTAGAATTGTCAGGTGCTCTTGCCGATATGAAAAAAACTGTATTGCCTAAAGATTATCCGGAATTAGACTTTAATCAGATGGAGATTCACCTTGTAGATGCTTCTCCTCGCTTATTGTTTGGGATGTCCGAAGAGGCTTCAGCAAAGGCTGCCGATACACTGAAGAAACGTGGAGTAATTATTCATCAGAATATTCCTGTCAATAATTATAACAGGCCTTTCGTAGAGTTAGCAAATAATGAGAAGATACGTTCTCGTAATGTATTTTGGGTTGGTGGAGTTAAGCCAAACGGTCTCATTGGAATGAGTGAAAATTCGTATATGAGAGGACGGATTATCGTTGACGAATATAATGCTGTCACAGAACACGATGGTATATATGCTATAGGTGATACGTGTCTGTTGACTAATGACGAAAGATATCCAAAAGGACATCCTCAGGTGGCTCAGGTTGCTTTGCAGATGGCAAAGAATTTGGCGAAGAATCTAAACAACTTGGCGAAAGGAAATACTACTAAGCATAAATTTGTTTATAGTGACAGAGGGTCATTGGCGACTATCGGTCGGAATGCAGCTGTGGCTGATCTCTGGAAATTGCATTTCGGAGGAACGATAGCTTGGTGGTTATGGTTGTGGGTGCATATCCTTTCTATCATAGGTATGAAGAATAAGATATCGGTTTTTATTGATTGGGTGTGGGGATATATAACCTATGATGTATCTTTAAGACTCTTTATCAAACCTAAAATGAACCGGATGTATGACGATATTGATCGGCGGGAAAGGGAATATTGATATAATTTATAATTGATATTTTATCATCTTGGAATATCTATATTATATTTGTGATAATTATGAACTAGATATAATATAAATATGATTTTAGTACAGGTTAATTTTGGATTTCCTCCTGAGATGATGGGAGACTCGTTGAGCGAAAATGCCAAACCTTTGGCTGAAAGTATAAATACTGAATCCGGATTCGTCTCAAAAATATGGATTGAAAATATTCAGACAGAAGAAAGTGGAGGAATATATTTGTTTAAAGATTTGGATTCAGCACAGAAATATGTGGAAATGCATACCAAGCGAGTTGAAGCTATGGGAGCGAAAAACGTCACATGCAAATATTTTAATGTAAATGAACCTTTATCAAAAATAAATCATGGTATATAAAAAAAATAAAAGCTTAAGAGAGAATCTTAAGCTTTCGTTTTTTATTATTTATAATTCAAACAAATAACCGAAACTTAAATTATAGTTCAGATATTTTCCTCTCCTATTCTCCCAGGGTTTTATTAACCCATATTGGACTCCACATCCCATATAAATTTTATTGACAATAACACTCATTCCTAGTTGGGGACCTACATCAAATCGTTTATGAGAGTCGAATATGTCGGGTTTTATCCTACCTTCGGCTGTATCGGTCCAATATCCTCCGAATAATCCATATCGGGCGAATACTCCCATGTCAAAGCCAAAACTTACTTGTTCGTCGCCGATTCTGTATGAAAGTAAAATAGGTGTTTCTATAGAATAAAAATGAGAAGAAAAATCGGGATCATAATTTTCAGCAGATTTAGCTCCATTCAGTGAAAACAGAATGTTGGGATTAAAATACCAACTTTCCGAAACAGGAGTAAATAAGACTGCCCCAACATTAAATCCTGGACGACTGCCGGCATCGCCGGTTGTCAAAGAAGAAATGCTAAAAGCTCCTTTAAATCCTAGATATGTTTGACTATACCCATTAATAGCTATTAATGAGGTTAATATAATGACAATTACTCTTTTCATTTACACTTTTGATTTACTACAAAAGTAACATTTTTACTAATGATAAACAAAAGATAATCGGTTTATTATGACTTTATAAACAGTCCTTTTGATATACAGAAATAATGAATTAATTTTGTATAATTGATTTATTCACAGAACAAATTTATGATAAATATATTAGGGATAGAATCCTCTTGCGATGATACAGCTGCCGCAGTTATACAGGACGGTGTACTTTTGTCGAATATTATATCCAGCCAGAAAGTACATGAAAGTTATGGAGGGGTAGTTCCCGAACTGGCTTCCCGTGCGCATCAGCAGAATATAATTCCGGTTGTCGACGAAGCTTTAAAAAAAGCAGGTATAAAGAAGAATGAACTTACAGCTATTGCTTTTACACGCGGTCCTGGCCTGATGGGTTCCCTTTTAGTGGGGACTTCATTTGCCAAAGGACTATCTACTGCGCTAGACATTCCGATGATGGATATTAACCATTTGCAAGCGCATGTCTTGGCTCATTTTATCAAAGAAGATAAAGAGGATACTAACCAACCTGTATTTCCATTTCTTTGCTTACTAGTGTCGGGAGGAAATTCACAGATCATTGTAGTAAAATCTCATAATGAAATGGAGATTATCGGTCAGACGATAGATGATGCGGCTGGAGAAGCTTTTGACAAATGCGCCAAAGTTATGGGCTTGGGTTATCCGGGTGGTCCGATTGTTGATAAGCTGGCAAAAGAAGGAAATCCCGAACGATTCAGATTTAATAAGCCTCATATCAAGGGTTATGATTATAGTTTTAGTGGATTAAAGACTTCTTTCCTTTACTTCTTGCGTGATGAATTGAAAAGCAATTCTAATTTTATTGAGGAGAATAAAGAAGACCTCTGTGCTTCACTTCAAAAGACCATTATAGATATATTGATGGACAAACTCCGTAAGGCTGCAAAAGATTTGGGAATCAAAGAAGTTGCAGTTGCCGGAGGTGTATCTGCAAATTCGGGGTTGCGAGCTTCGTTCGAAGAACATGTCCATCGTTTTGGCTGGAAAATATTTATTCCAAAATTTGGTTATACTACTGATAATGCAGCTATGGTCGCAATATCAGGATACTATAAATACTTAGATAAGGAATTTTGCGGAATGGATGCTGCTCCATATGCAAGAGTGACAGTCTAAAAATAAAAAAAGAGGGTACTTTATGATAACAAATTATCTTTTTCGCCTACTATTTGATTATAGGGGAAGTATATCCCGCCGTGAGTATTGGGCAGGCATAGTTGCTGCTTTTATGTGTTTCAGTATTTATATGCAGGATTTTTTTGGGCCTTCACTTTTCATGACTAAAATTTTCGAATCAAAATATGAATTTGGGATTATAAATAATACTTTAATACATCCTATTTTAGAAAATTCGTTTTTTGTAACTTTTCCGTTCTTATTTGCTGCTTTTATATATTTATAAATATTACAGTGAAAAGAGGGCGTACACTGAATTTCTCTTTAGCAAAATCTGTTTTTATAGGATTTTTTTCGTATTTGGTGAGTTCCGGAATATTTGGTGTAACGTATTATCTATCTATTATTTCAACAGGGAGTTTTTATGAAGGTTATTTCGTTTACAATAATGTTGATATAATGAAATCGATCCCTGTATTTTTGGCTATCATTATGATTATCGGAATTGGATGTCTTATTTACATGTCGTTTTGTAAAACAGAACAAGATCATGCTCCTACAAATAAAAATTATGATACACTAAACACCTTGATATATATAGGCCAGCTAATGCTTATTTTTGTAATAATATCCATCTTATTAATTTCTGTCTTGACACTAAATATCAATAATGAATACGAATTAAATAATACTATTATTGTTTTTATGAGTTTTGTGTCGCTTCTCTTTGCTTGTATGTATATCTATATTTTAGTGAAAAGATCAAAAGATGCCGGTATAAAACCAATATTTATAGTCATTGCAATTTTATCAGTAATTGTAATATTCGGACTCATTTCATTATGTATAAAAACGGAATTCTTTATCGGATTACCTGTCATGAATTTGTTGAAAAACTGGGTATTATTGATTATTAATATATTGACGTTTGTGCTTATTGCGTTACCGGGTAAAGTAAGGAACAATATTATTGAAAAAATTTGAAACGCCGTAGAAAATTAATTTCCCAGCTTCATCCTGCTTTGTATTTTATGGCGGTATGGACGAGGCGCATCAAGCGCTACGGAAATTGGTATTTTGATAAGTACACATATTGTTCGGAGAAGAAATACGAAAAATTACCTTACAGGATAAAGAAACATCAGTCGGTATTGATGAAGAAACTCGGGGGTTCCGATATGCAGTTGCAGATTAATAAAGTCACGAATCTTCGTATTGCTATACAAAACATAGATGGCATTATTATAAAACCGGGAGAGGTATTCTCTTTCTGCAAATTAGTAGGGCTACCAACAAAGAAGAAAGGATATCTGGAGGGAATGGAACTTTCGTTTGGACAGGCAAGGACCGGAATTGGTGGAGGACTTTGTCAGATTTCGAACCTTATCCATTGGCTTGTAATACATAGCCCATTAACGGTTAAAGAGAGATACCATCATTCTTTCGATCCTTTTCCCGATGACGGGCGTGTCCTTCCTTTCGGGAGCGGTGCGACTGTATTTTATAATTATCGGGATTATCAGTTTATCAATAATACACCTTATACTTTTCAGATAAACCTATGGCTGACAGAAAAATGCCTGGAAGGAGAACTGCGTATCGATCAAGAGTTAGATTATGCCTATCATATATTTGAAAAAGAGCATCAATTCCTGAAAATAGGAGAAGAATTTTACCGGAAGAATGAAATCTGGAGAGAAAAAATATTGAAGTTTGAGGGAGGTAAAGTCGTCGATACAGAACTTATTACCAAAAACTTTGCACGGGTAACCTATACTCCTCAGGAATACATTGTACAATAACTAATAAACGGATAATAATGAATATATTTTACTACCTGATTATACTTATAACCGTACTTGATTTTGCTTGGACTCAATATCTGGCATATCGCAACCGTAAACGGATGAGTCCCGAAATTCCTTTACAATTGCAAGGTATATATGATAAAAAAGAGTATGCAAAGCAACAAGATTACCAGAAAGAAAACAGTCGTTTCGGGTTGATATCGGGTTCTGTATCCTTCATTATTATATTACTGATTCTCGTATTTCAGGGATTCGGATGGCTCGATGGAGAAATACGCCAATACATCCAAACTCCTTTGCTCGTTTCTCTCGCTTTTATCGGAATTCTGTTTATCGCGAATGAGATAATCTCCCTACCCTTTTCATATTATGATACATTCGTTATTGAAAATAAGTATGGCTTCAATAAAGCGACGCCTAAAATATTCTGGATAGACCAGGTAAAAGGTTTATTATTGTCTGTGGTATTAGGGGGAATTATTCTTTCCGCCCTGATATGGTTTTATACCAATTTCGGTAATTATGCATGGCTTTATGCATGGGGATTAGTGACAGCTTTTTCCCTCTTTATGACGTTGTTTTATTCAAATATTATCGTTCCTCTTTTCAATAAACAAACTCCTTTAGAAGATGGAGAATTACGAAATGCTATCGAAGATTTTTCAAGGAAAGCAGGTTTCGACCTCACGAATATTTATGTAATAGATGCATCTAAACGCTCGACAAAAGCAAATGCTTATTTTACGGGTTTCGGAAAAAAGAAAAGAATTGTACTTTATGATACACTTATCAATGATCTGGAAATTGAAGAAGTGGTAGCCGTTCTGGCACATGAAATAGGACATTACAAGAAAAAACATGTTCTTAAATCCCTGATAACATCCATCCTGTATACAGGTGCTATGTTGTTTATACTGTCCTTTTTTCTGACAAGCCGGCAATTGGCTCAGGCTTTAGGTAGTGATATTCCCTCTTTCCATTTAGGCATAATAGCCTTTTCAGTTTTGTTTAGCCCTATATCATTAATATTAGGATTAGCAATGAATATATCGAGCCGTAAGAATGAGTATGAAGCAGATGATTATGCCGCACAATTCGGATTGAGCGAAGCTTTGATAGGCGGGCTTAAAAAACTATCGGTTAAGTCTTTAAGTAATCTTAACCCTGACCCTCTCAATGTTTTTATTTATTATTCCCACCCTACTCTTTTGCAACGTATTGAAAATCTATCGAATAAATAACATCAAATATTGTATGTATAATGGAAGAAAACAACAATGGCTTAATTACCGAAGCTGCTATAGAGACAGCATCGTACACTGATGTGAATATTGAGAACAGCGATAAATTCTTTTCCTTCTCGCGGATGATGAAAGATGCAGGAGTTCAGGCGTTAAAGTCGGCAAAATGGTTTGCAATCATTTTATGTTTATTCAGTATCACAAATATCATTTTTTGTATAGCATCTATTTTTAGTAATAGTGCTAAATCGGGATTATACATATTTATTACGTTTATTATAGCTACTTTATCCATTACATTTTCCATGTACATGACTTACCGATATATTGTGGTAGATGCTTTGAGAGTAGTGTATGGGTATTTAACACCTATATTTAAAAAGATTTGTACAAAAATAATAGATGTCATTATCGCAGGAGGTAACAAGCTGACTAAAAAGGATATTGAAAAGGAAATCAATGCGAAAAGCATTATGTTGGAGGTTTATGGTAAGAAAGCTCCTAAATATGTGCAAAAAGGACTTATGCTTGTGTTGAATAAAATTCCATTCAGTACATTTCTTGTCGATATGCATGAAGAAATTATGGAAAAGAAAGATGGTGTACGATTGAGTGAGATACTATACAAAAAGATGGATACATACATTATCGATTCCATTTTCAATGTTAATACTATGAAATGGGCATTGTGGCTGATTATAATCAATGTTGCTTTTCAGTTTGCTGTAATATATTACTTCAGATAAAGTCTTGTAAGATTATAATTATTTGATGTCAATCCTATTTCTTATTAATCTGAAATAAATAGGCGAAAAATTATGTAATATGCATATTTATGTATAAATTTGCATATTATTGAATATTTATTCATCATGGATAAGAAAAACAGACATAAAATAATAAAAGAGGTAATACTTTCCAACGAAATTTCGAGTCAGGAAGCATTATTGAATATTCTTACAGATAAAGGTATAGATATAACTCAGGCTACTTTGTCCAGAGATATAAAGGAACTAAAAATTGTAAAAGTACCTTCAGTATCGGGCAATTAATTATATCAGTTTTCAGATGCCTTTGTAAATATGGGCGAAGATACTACTCCACTATCTAATTTTGGTTTCGTAAGCATTGAATTTTCGGGACAGCTGGCCGTAATAAAAACCCGTCCGGGATATGCGATGGCTATTGCCGGCGAAATAGATAATAAAGCAAATGATACTGTTTTGGGTACAGTTGCCGGAGACGATACTATTTTGATTATACCACGTGAAGGGATGAGAAGAGAAGATATATTATCATCACTTTCCCGTTTTATTCCCAATATATAATTACTTTTTATTTGTCGAAAAGAATGCATACGATAGAGGTAGATATAAAAGTTGATATCGCTACAGAAGATGATATCAAATATGTGCAGACTATTCTCGATACGATAGAAGCTGCGGCAAAAGTACGTGGTACGGGTATTGCCAAAAGATCGCCGGAATATGTCGAGCAGAAAATGAGAGAAGGCAAGGCAATCATAGCACTTGCCGATGGCGAATTTGCAGGATTTTGTTATATAGAGACATGGGGCAATAAGCAATTTGTTGCCAATTCGGGGCTTATTGTCGCAGATAAATTCAGGCAGCATGGGTTGGCCAAAAAAATCAAACAGATGGCTTTTTCGCTTTGCCGCGCCCGTTATCCGGAAGCAAAGGTGTTCGGTCTGACATCGGGTGCTGCCGTTATGAAAATAAATACAGAGCTGGGATATGAACCTGTGACTTTTGCACAATTGACAGACGACGAAGCCTTTTGGCGGGGTTGCCAGGGATGTATCAATTATGATATATTGACACGTACCGAACGCAAGTACTGTATATGCACGGCAATGCTTTATGACCCTAAAACTCATAAAGACAAGCCCGTGATAAAAGATTTAGTGAAAAAATTTAAGAAACAAGAGCAAGATAAAAATAAAAATACCGAGAAATGAAAAAAAAAGTAGTTCTGGCTTTCAGCGGAGGTTTGGATACTTCGTTTTGTGCCATGTATTTATCGAAAGATCAGGGTTATGAAATTTATACGGCTATTGCCAATACAGGAGGTTTT
>DQAM01000042.1 GCA_003523545.1 Dysgonomonas sp. | reverse complement strand
CAAGATCCGAATAAAATTAAAATAAATATGCAATTCAGTATTCTTCTCATATGATATAATCGTTTCATACTATGAAACATAAATCTGTATTTTTTTGTTCAATTTTTTTTATAAATAAAAATTTGTATTAAATAATAATAAAAAGGCACATAATCCGTTTATTATTCGAGTACCCAAAATAAAAGATAACAAACACAATAATTACTTAAACAAAAGTACAGAATATCTTCAACAGATTGGCATTGACATTCAATAGAGTTGGATTTAGGCTGGTTCTCAATGGGATTATGACTTTGTTTTATACGTATTAAGTTGTATTTTTGTGAACTTGAAATTTGTTGATTAACAAATCGGTTAGTAAAGAGAGAATCACACGCATGAAAATAGCAATAGTTGGAACTGGCTATGTAGGATTGGTAACAGGAACATGTTTTTCCGAGATGGGAATGACAGTTCACTGTGTAGATGTAGATTCCAACAAAATTGAAAACCTGAAAAAAGGAATTATTCCTATATATGAACCGGGCCTTGAGGAAATGGTCAGGAGAAATTTCGATGCAGGACGCCTTTATTTTTCCACCGATCTTGCAGAAATCCTTGGGCAGGTGGATGTAGTCTTTATAGCTGTCGGTACTCCTCCCGGTGTGGATGGCAGTGCAGATATGAGATATGTATTAGAAGTTGTACACACGATAGGGAAAAATCTTAATAAATATATTCTAGTTGTTACTAAAAGTACGGTTCCTGTGGGAACTGCACAGCAGGTAAAGGATGTTATCAGGGATGAATTGGATAAAAGAGGTTTGTCCGGTTTAGAATTTGATGTAGCTTCTAATCCTGAATTTTTGAAAGAAGGATCGGCAATAGATGATTTTATGCACCCCGACAGGGTGGTTGTCGGAATTGAGAATGAAAGGACTAAAGAAATAATGGATCGTTTATATAAGCCTTTTACTATCAATAATTACCGCATGATTTATACGGATGTTGTGTCGGCAGAAATGATAAAGTATGCTGCAAACGCGATGCTGGCAACACGTATAAGCTTTATGAATGATATTGCTAATCTGTGCGAAATTGTAGGGGCAGATGTTAACATGGTCCGTGCCGGCATCGGATCGGATATGAGGATCGGAAAAAAGTTTCTTTATGCTGGTTGTGGTTATGGAGGAAGTTGTTTCCCTAAAGATGTAAGAGCTCTCATTAAGACAGCTGAAAATCAAGGATATGATATGCGGGTGCTCAAAGCAGTAGAGGAAGTCAATGAACTGCAAAAAGGGATAGTGTATAGTAAATTCCTCGATCACTATAACGGAGACATAAAAGATAAAAAAGTGGCAATATGGGGACTTTCATTCAAACCCAAGACGGATGATATCCGTGAAGCACCTTCTGTTGTAATAATCAACAAATTATTGGAAGAGGGAGTGAAAGTAAAAGCATACGATCCGGTAGCCATGGATGAAGCACGGAAAATCTTTGGAGATAGAATCGAATATGCAAATGATATGTATGACGCGGTTCTGGATGCAGATGCGGTTATGCTGATTACCGAATGGTATGAGTTTAGATTACCTTCGTGGGCAACTATAAAAAAACTGGTTAAGGAGCCGGTAATTATAGACGGACGTAATATATATAATTCCAATGAATTGAAGAAACTCGGGTTTAAGTATTTTAGTATAGGAGGAAAATAACATATAAAACAGATTTCATTCGAAATTACCAAATAATAATATGAAAAAGATATATTTATATTTTCTAATTTCAATCATAGCCATAGGTTCTGCATCTGCTCAGATGTCTGATGATCAGGTTGTAGATTATGTGAAGCAAGAATACTCAAAAGGTTCTTCACAACAGGAGATTGCATCTAATCTGATGAAAAGAGGTGTAACTCGTAGCCAATTAGAACGGATTCAGAATTCACAAGAAGGCGGGCAGGCAGTAGGAAGCAATAGTAGAAGTTCTTCGCAGATGCAGAGAACAAGGAGAACCGTCACTCCAAATCGTACCGTAGAGTCGGACCAAGAAAATTTGCAGGATATCAGTGAATATTATCCTGCAGGCCAGGATGCAGATTCCATAGAGGTATATGGCAGGGATATATTTAATTTGAAAAACTTAACTTTCAGCCCAAATGTAAATATTCCCACTCCGGTTAATTATCGTTTAGGGCCCGGTGATGAAGTAATAATAGATATCTGGGGTGTTTCGCAGACAACCGTAAGGCAAACTATATCTCCTGAAGGGAGTATTATGGTGGACCGGTTAGGACCTATATACTTAAATGGGATGACCATAAAAGAGGCAAATGCTTATGTTCAAAGGAAATTTTCGGATATATATGAAGGCATAGATTCGGAAGGAGCTTCTCAGATTAAGCTTACGTTAGGTGAAATACGTACTATCCAGGTAAATGTGCTGGGAGAAGTGTCTGTTCCGGGAACATATTCTTTATCATCTTTATCATCGGTTTTTCATGCTTTATATAGTGCAGGGGGAGTAAATAAAATAGGATCTCTGCGTTCTGTCAAATTATATCGCAACGGTAAACTGCTTCGTACTCTCGATATTTATGAATATCTTATGAAAGGCAAGCTGGATAACGATATCCGGATGACAGATGGTGATGCAATTATTGTTCCAGCTTATAGTTCTTTGGTAAGGATTTCCGGTAATATAAGGAGGCCTATGTATTATGAGATGAAAGAAGGCGAGACAATCGATGACCTGATAAAATATGCCGGGGGATTTACCGGAGATGCCTATACAAAAAATGTAAAAGTAGTGAGGATGACTGGTGGAGAAAGTCTTATAGCTACAGTTCAGGATAGAAACTATAACGATTATCAGCTGAAAGATAAAGATATAGTAACCGTTGGTGCCGGTCTTGAAATGTTCGAGAACAGGGTAGAAATAAAGGGTGCTGTTTATCGGGAAGGATATTATGAGATCGGTAAGAATATCAATACCGTAAAAGACCTTATTCTGGCTGCGGAAGGTACCCGTGGTGATGCTTTTCTTAACAGGGCTGTTCTTACCCGGGAGAAAGAAGATTATTCCATGGAAGTAATTCCTATCGATGTAAGAGCTTTACTCTATGGAAATGCTTCAGATGTAGTGTTGCGCAAAAATGATATACTTTATATTCCTTCGGTAAATGATTTAAAGGAATATGGAGATTTTGTAATACATGGAGAAATCGCAAGGCCGGGCGAATATAAATATGCAGATAATACAACATTGGAAGATTTGATTATCCAGGCGGGGGGCTTGCTTGAATCTGCATCAACCGTAAGAGTAGATATATCGCGCAGAATAATAGAACCGCGTAATGTATCTGGTACAAGAACTTTATCAGAGACATTCACTTTTGCCCTTAAGGATGGGTTTGTGATAGACGGACAGCCCGGATTTATACTTCGACCCTATGATCAGGTATATGTAAGGCGTAGTCCCGGTTATAAAGAACAGCAAAATATATATCTTGAGGGCGAAGTCTTGTTTCCGGGAACTTATTCGTTAAATAAGAAAGCAGAACGTATTTCCGATGTTATAAAAAGAGCAGGAAACCTCACACAAGATGCATATCCCGAAGGAGCAAGGCTCATTAGAAAGCGTACAGAAGAAGAATTATTCCGGTCTAATACTGCATTAAAAATAGCTTCTCAGGGAGGTAGTAAAGATTCTATTTCAGTAAAATCTCTTGAATTGGATAGTATATATAGTGTAGGAATAGAGTTGCATAAAGCAATACTCAATCCTGGTTCGGATTATGACTTAGTACTGAAAGAAGGGGACCGGCTCACAATCCCTGAATATGACAATACCGTAAAGATTAACGGAGCAGTTATGTATCCTAATACGGTCGTATATAAGAAGGATGAAAAATTGTCTTACTATATTAATCAGGCAGGCGGATATGCAGATAATGCTAAAAAGAACCGCTCGTTTGTAGTTTATATGAATGGCACTGTGAGTAAGATAAACGGGCGGGATAAGAATGCGATCAGACCGGGCAGTGAAATAATTGTACCTAGTAAAGATCAATCCAGAAGATTATCCATGTCTGAGATAATTAGTTTAGGCTCGAGCGTTACATCTATGGCTACTTTAATTGGAGTATTAATCAATACAATGAAATAACAGGTATGAATAGTTCTGAAAAAAAGCATCCGGGAGAACAAGAAATAGATTTGCTGGAACTAGCAAACAAACTCTGGCAGAAAAAAATATTCATACTGAAAGTGTGTGTTATTGGGATGATAGCAGGGGTGGTTATTGCATTTAGTATACCAAAGGAATATTCTACTACGGTTATTTTGGCTCCGGAAGCTAAATCTACTACGAGTGGAAATGTGGGTATGCTGGCATCTATGGCAGGTATAAATTTATCACCACAAACTGAAGATGCTATCTCTCCTGAGTTATATCCTAATATTGCAAGCTCTACACCTTTCCTCGTAGGATTATTTGATGTAAAGGTGGAAGATGAGAAAAAAGGCGTAAGTACAGACTTATTTACCTACTTGGAGGAAGAACAGTCACAAGCTTGGTGGGGGTATATCTTTGGATTGCCTTCTAAAATTATGGGATTATTTTCTTCAAAAAATGAAAGTGAAGTGCGTAATAGAGATTTAACAGAAGAAGGACAAATCCAATTATCCAGGAAGCAAAATCAAATTATTGAAAATCTGAAAAACAGAATAAATGTTTCTGTAGATAAAAAGACAGGAGTAATTTCTCTATCATCTATGATGCAAAGTCCTGAAATATCAGCTTTCATCGCAGACACTGTAACATCCTATTTACAAAAATACATTATTAATTACCGTACGCAAAAGGCTCGTAATGACTTAGCCTTTACAGAAAAGTTAT
>DQAM01000041.1 GCA_003523545.1 Dysgonomonas sp. | reverse complement strand
AAAATTAGGTATAAAAATCGGTTTTACGAACTACTTTCCAATAAACTGTGCATATGACACATAGAACAAATAATTGATCATGGAGGGTTCCATGACCAATTATTTATAGATTTCTGTCCATAAATGTTCTTCGCAGAGCTATACAGGACAGAATAAAAAGGGGAAAAAAGTTGTATGTATCCTAACCTGTATAAATACATTTTTTTCTTTATATTTTCTTTATATTTTCCATTATACTAAAATTTGTTATTTATCCTTATACGGTTCTTTTATGGGTACTATTTTGTATTTATCCCATTAAATTGTGCCTGCTTAATGGCCCAAGCCATGACATTAGCAAAAATAATAGAATTATATACCGTTTGATTAGTAGCATTTGCACCCTCTCCCCAGTTTGTTCGGGGGATAGGTTTATAGTTTGAATCTATAGCGAATGGACATATTCCTGCATCTCCATAACTAGGACCAATATATGTATTATTATTGGAATTGAATCCACCATCTCCAACGAAAAATAAGTTGAGGGATTTGTGCTTAAACATGGTTACTCCGGAATATGTTGGACCAGCTACACATGTAGCATTGCTGTACACATCAATGTCTCCCAGCGGTAATCCGTTGATCGTTAGGGTTGCCGATGCATCTTCTCCCCATAGTTTCCCGCGAGCATCGCCAAAAGGTCCATTCAATATTTCATCGTTAGTAGATGATAAACGGTATGATTTTCCCCTTGCATTGCGATTAGTTCCCGAGATACTAGGATCTGCAAATACGTCCTGGAAAAAACGGACTGCTGAGTTTGCCAGGGTTGGATAGTATTCATTAAATAATATGACTACTCCCCCCTTGTTCAAATAATCTAATAGTTTACTTGAAGTATTATCATCAAAATTAAAGGTATATGCAATTACTATTATATCCGGATTTTTAGCCAGTTCAGCATTTAATCTGCTGGCATTTGGTATGGATGATGCTAATGGCAAGTCTGTCGCTCCATGTATATAATTATATTCAAAACCTTCACATTTTACAGTACTATTTTCTAATGTGCCGAAATTTGTAGTCCTGTTCATCACTGCCAATGTCGCACTACTGTTGATGTGATATCCAAATGCATTGTCGTAATGCCCCATACCTAATATTGTCTTCTTTGTATAGGCTATATGAACAGTTGCTTTACAAGTTGCAACATTTATAGCGCTGTTTGAGGTAATAGTCATTATTTTGGGTTCTAAAGATGTTGGTGTACCCGTACCGTATAATGTTACCACTTGTGTCAGGCCTGCTCCTATAATACCTGTGCCGGAGAAGCTGATTCCATCGACCTCGTCAGTTGTTATAATATAATGTGCACCGGCCGCATCTGACTGGACATCAAGTGTCATTGTTATCGTATTTGTATTTGTCAACGGTTTATTGAGAGCGTATACGCCATTTACTTTTACCGTATTACAATTCATGCTATAATTAGGCTTGATAGAAGAATCTTCAATTATAATACGTTCTGTACATGGAGCCTCAATTCCCTGGAGGTAGAACTTGATTAGGTCTCCGGGATCTCCATTCGGTGTAAAATCGTTTGGAGTACCCATTCCTTTTAATATTAAACTGTATTCTCCTGTAGCCAGAAACTCCCCAGAATCTATAAAATAATATCCGTTTTCAGGATCCGGCAAAGCAGTAATACTATATGAACCTACTTTTGTAACATTCACAGTTACTGTAATATAATTTGCGGTAGTTAGGTTTTTATCATTCAAATATTGTCCGCTGACTTTAGTCGAAGAACAATCCATTGAGAATTGGGCTTTGCCTAATTTTCCGCAAAGGCTCTGCCATTCGTTTTCCAATTTCGAATAATAATTATAACAGTCTTCATCTATATTATAAATCAGAAGACTGTTTACACTATCCACTTCTGCTACGTCAATATCCTTTCGTTGTTTTTCTGTTAACCGCGGAATAATTATTCCTTTAGGTATCGTATCCCCATTTTCTACAATGTTTTTGATTTGTAGTTCAGATAATTTATACGGATTTTCGGTATTGATGCCTACTTGAGAATAGGTATAACTTGAAAATATGAACCCGCAAACAAATAAAAAAAATAATTTCCTCCCCATTTTTCCCATCATTCTGTTAATAAATTAGTTGTTATTAAATAATAAATACGAAGTGTTAAAAACATGATTAACTAAAATTTAAATTTATTATCCCTCTTTTGTATTTATGCTGGCGAATGTAGAATAAATAAAAAACAACAGCAAAAATAGCTTCAACTGTACAGTTGCTTCATTAAAATGACTTTGATTAATCGATAAGTTTGTGAATGGGGTAATTTGCTTATTATGAGTTTTTAAGATAAGTAAAATCAAAGCTTTGACTTGTGTTTTGTGTATTTTATTTTATCAAAATGATAAAAAGACGAATACACTTAAAAATAGCTCCTTGTTCGAGAAGTGTTAAAGTGATTAGGTGAATTCAACCGAAGTTGATGTAATAAGAAGAAATTTGATTTTGAGGCAGGAATAAAAATATTCAAAAATAAATATGTTAAATGATAGTTTCAGATAAAGTCTTTTATTTACTATTTCTTTTTTAAAGTAATAACTGTAATCTCAGGAAAAGCTCCAAAACGGAAAGGAACAGCAACTGAACCGATTCCTACATTTACGTATAATCCTTTTTTGCCCTCTGTATATAACCCGGCCCATTCGGGATAAATAAACTTTACAGGTGAAAATGAACCGATAGCAACTTGGGCTCCATGGGTATGTCCGGCCAGCATCAGGTCGATATCTTTCGACAGCACTTCACGGCGCCAGTGGCTTGGGTCATGACTAAGAAGAAGTTTAAAACTTGGGTTTTCCGTACCTTTCATACCTTTACTGAGGTCGCTGAAATCCGGAAAATGACCTGTTCCGGCATTTTCGACACCAATTAGTGCTATACTGTCATTTCCTCTGTGTAAAAAGGAATGTTCATTATTCAGCAATTTCCAGCCCAGATTAGCTTGTCTTTGTTTTAAATCTGCGATGTTCTGTTTTTGCTCTTCTTTGTTTTTCCACGGATAATAAAGTCCGTAGTCGTGATTACCCAATACGGAATATACACCGTCCGGAGCTTTTATCTGAGACAGTATGTTTTCAAAACCATTCAACTCGATAGCCCTGTTGTGTACAAGGTCACCTGTAACCATAACGGCATCTGCTTTTTGTCCGTTGATGATTTTTACCAGTTCTTCAATCGGTTTTGTATTTCCCTCCCAACTGGCCATATGCAAATCAGAAATCTGCACAATCCTGTATCCGTCAAAAGCATCGGGTAGGTTTTCAGAACTGAAGGTTACTTCTTTTACTTCAAACTTCGTGCTTCCCCATACATGACCGTAAACGGCTATATAGATTACACCCACTGCCAGGAATATCCCAACAACAGTAAACGGGTATACTTTCCATTTCCTGAAAAAATAACGAAAAGGTAAATCGAACCACGATACTATGGTGAAAAGTATTTTTGCCAGAGCTATGGCAATGTATATTATCATGAAAGTATCACGGTGTTCCAAGTGAAGCCCGCTGTAGAAATAAGTATATACTCCTCCTAAGAGTAAAATCGTAGGAACAAACCATAAAATACGGAGAAATATATTTTTTGTGAGTTTACGGATAAACATGCCGAATATATAGATATCGGCAATCAACATAGGAAGGAAAAAAATAAGTAGTATTCGTCGGAACATGTGATAATTTTGTTAGAGAGCGCAAGTTACTTACGGTAAAGCTTATTTGTGTAAGCAGTTTGGGTTTAATTTGATTTTTTTACAAATCTTTTGAAAAGGGAAGAATATTATTTTACCCTTTTTATGGATGTAGATTTGTAAATTTCACCGTTGATTTCATTCGTAGTTATCTGATAAACCGTTTTATCCAAATATTGTTCGATAAACGGCAAAGCAGGTGCATAATGGAAAGCTCCCCCGATTTTCAAAGAGGTTAATATCTGCATATACTTTTTCGCATACTCAATATATTGTCCGTCGGTCCGCAAATGATGGTGCATGAAATGATTCGAAAAGCCCAGATTACTAATGATAGTTCCCCATTTGTTAGTTCCATAATCGTATTCGAGCCAATCGCAACTCTTTGTGAAAAGCGTTTCAGGAGTGAAACGATCGATACCGTAAGCTTCAATTCCTTTATCCCGAAGATAGTTTGCCAGACTCGCCTTTGTCCCGCATCCTATATCCAATACCGGTGAGATTATTTTTTCAAGCTGGATATTTAATAATTCTAATTGTAATTCAGGTGTATATTCTGAGCAAGGGACAGGTTTTAATATTTTATCTTGCTTCTCGTAGATTTTTACAGAAAACGGATTCGTCTCTGCTATCCATTTTTCAAGTTTCATTTTATGGAAATGAATCGATGTTTCGAGAGACTCACTTTTATTTTTGATATTGGAAACAAGTTCTGTATATATTCTTTTTAGTTCTTGTTGAGAGTCGGAGTTGAAATTATAATACTGATTCACACGGCAAAATTCCTCCATACACTTTTTTACGGCATAATCCGTTAAAATATTCAGCGTAAAATCATCCGCTTTGTGAATCAAATCAATAATAGAAATCAGTTCATCTGAATGGGAAAACAGATTTGTATCCTTGTAAAACAAATTTTTCCCGGCATTCAGGTTAATCTGGTTATCTATTACATTTTTAATTCTGTCCATCTTTTATTTCAGCCTGATTTTAAAGCCTTTCTCGGCAACATACACCCCAGACAAAATGAATACGGAACCTATCAGGGCAATGACGGTAATATGTTCGTCTATCACAATAGCGGACGTAATAAGAGTGACCAGCGGTACAAGATAAATATAATTCGAGGTCTGTACCACACCCAGTTCTTTCACCGCGCTGTTCCACATGATATAACAAAGCATGGATGCTACAAACCCCAGAAATATCAGGTTTGCGATTATAACCGGATTATTCAAAAGGTTCAGATGGATAGTATCGGGTTTCAGGGCTATATAAGGTAGAATGGTGATAATACCGTAAAAGAATACTTTACGAGTGATAAAAATAGTCGAATAACGGTTGTTGAGATTCCGGAGGATAATACCGTAAAACGCCCATGATATGGCCGCCAGTACAGTCAGGAAATCGCCTAAAGGATTTATTTCGAGTATAAAGCTTCCGTTGAAAACCACCAGAGCCACTCCCGCAAAAGCAGTCAGAGAACCGAATATCAGGGTCGGTTTTATTTTGTCTTTGCGGTATATCAGATGGGATAGGAAAGCCGTAAACAAAGGAGCAGTACAAATAATCAAAGATACATTGGAAGCCAGCGTAATCTGTAGAGCCGTATTTTCAAACAGAAAATACAGGGAGCCTGCACACAATCCCGTACCCACGAACAGCAGTTCATCTTTTATGCTTTTGGAAAAAATAATTCGCGGAGAAATAAACCATATCACCACATATGCAAGCAGGAATCGGTATAGTAAAATTTCGGCAGGAGACAATCCGTATCCTATCAGCACTTTTGTGGAAACGAATGTCGTACCCCAGACGATGACCGTAATTATAGCAAGAATATGGTATAAATATGGTTTCAGAGAAAACATCGGCGTAATTTTATTGTTTAAAGAAATAGAGATGCAAATGTAATATATCCGCACCGATTTGAAATAATATTATGGAAGGGTTTTGTGTTTATTATGCTATTTATTATCGTATTATTTTGAATGCTAATGCAATATGTCAGTTTCAAGTAGACAAATTACGAGTAAATGAGAGTTTGTCAAAAGTGCGTCATTGCGATGACGAGAAACGAGGAAGAAGCAATCTTCAATCATAATGGTTTTGTTTTATAGATTGCTTCGTCGAAATAATTCTCCTCGCAAGGACGTTCCAAAATCATTTCCGGACTTTTTACAAACTCTGTGGAGTGAGGCTCATTTGTGTCTTTGCGTTTCATAAAGTACATCATTACTTTTGTATGATTTCTAATATCAAATTATTGGAGAATGAATTTAATACAGCTTTTTAATAATTTACGTCCGTATGTATATCCTTATCGCTGGCTGGTCGTGCTGGCGCTGGTCTTGACATTGATAGGCTCCCTCACGGCGCAGGTAAACGCATGGGTACTGAGATATACGGTCGATGAGATAAACGCTTTGGTCGAAGCGCACAAAGGACTGAGCGATGGAATCAATATCCTGATTACTATTTCCGTAATCCTTATTTCAAAAGAAATCATCAATTCCCTGATACAATTCGGACAGAAATTCTACGGTGAAAAATTAAGAATATTCATAGCCAAGGATTTGGCTCAGGCAGTAATAGACCGGATACTGACTTACCGTCTGGCATTTTACAGTTCGGGAGGCAATCAGCCGGGTAAATTGCAGGCACGTATCGACAGGGGAGTGGAGAGCCTAACGCGGTTGGTGCAGAACTTTTTCATCGATATACTTCCGCTTTTTGCCAATTCTATCGTTGCTTTGATTATGATGTTCAATGCCAACTTCTATGTTGGTTTGGTCGGTTTGTGTATTATCCCTATTTATTACATGGTGAGCCGTCAACAGGCCATAAAAATGAGCGGGACGAGACGAGAAATAAAAGACCTGCGTGAAAATAAAAGTCAGGGAATTCTAGGAATACTCGAATCCATTATGGTTATCAAATCTTTTATCCGTGAGAACATCGAGAGCGATAAACAGATGTCTCTACAAAATAACCTGACCGACGCCCAGATGAAAACCCGCAAAATGAGTTTCCTTTTCGACGGGTTGAAAAGCTTTATCGAGCAAATCGGAATAGTTCTTATTATCATTCTCACGGCTTATCTGGTTTTGACGGGACAAATGACTATCGGGGCGATTATGTTCCATATTATGCTTTTCAATAATGTGTCTGCGCCTATCCGCCAACTGCACCGTATTTACGACCAGATGAACGATGCTTTGATTTATTCCGAAAGCTTCTTCGATATACTTAATGCAGACCACGAAATAGAAGAAACCGGTACATACAAGCCGGCTAAAGTCAGGGGTAAATTTGAGGTGAGGAATGTAAACTTCACTTATCCGGGTAACGAAGAAGAAACCCTTCACAATATCAATATGCAGATTCTGCCCGATAAGATAACCGCGTTTGTGGGATTGTCGGGAGCAGGAAAAAGTACGCTTATCAATCTCCTCGATAAATTTTATGAGCCTGATTCGGGAGAAATCCTACTCGATGGAGTGCCTTTACGGGATTATGATACTACTTTTCTTAGAAAGAATATCGGGCTTGTTTTGCAGAAGAATCATATCTTTAACGGTACGGTGGAAGAAAATATCCGTTACGGAAACCCCGACGCTACGCACGAACAGATAGAAGAGGCCGCAAAGAAAACCTATATCCACGAACAGATAATGTCTCTGCCTCAAGGGTATGAGACTTCGGCTCTGGCATTATCGGGAGGACAACAGCAGAAGATTGCCATTGCAAGAATGTTCCTGAAAAATCCTCCTATTATTTTCCTGGACGAACCGACCGCAAGCCTTGACGCTATTTCGACCGAACAGATTAAAAACAGTCTCGACGCTATCAAGCAGAACCGCACGGTGATTATCATTTCCCACAGCATTTCCCAAATCATCGATTCGGATATGATTTATGTAATGAAGAAAGGGGAAGTGGTTGAATCGGGAACTCACGAACAGCTTTACCACATGGAGGGTACGTATAAGGATATTTTCGATGCGATGGCGCGAAGCCTAAATATCGATAAGATATCGAAAACATTGGATGATGACGATTATAACGATTAAATCATTGTTTTCCTTCAAAAAGTTCTTCGAGGGTTGCCAAAAGCATGTTTCCCCGCAGTCTTTTTTCAATTATTTTGCCGTCCCTGCCCAATAGAACCGTAAAAGGTATGGGCCGGGCAGGATAATACTGTACAAATTCACTCTCCCATCCTTTGAGGTCCGATATTTGCGCCCAGGGCAGATTTAATCGTTCTATAGCTTTTTTCCAGGCTTCTTTATCATGGTCTAACGATATGCCTACGACTTCGAAACCTTTGTCCTTGTATTTCTCATAAGCAGTTTTCACATTCGGGATATCCTCTATGCAGGGGATGCACCAGGACGCCCAGAAATCGAGCAATACGATTTTATCTTTTCCTACCAAATCGGAAAGTTTGACTTCTTTACCATCGGGAGTTATTCCTCTGACATCAGTAAAAGCATTCCCCGGTCTTGTGCTTTTTTCTGTTTTAAGCTTGGTTTCCAAATCCTGTATTTGTTTCAACTCCCTGAATTCGGGATGAGACATCGCCAGTAATTCTTCTGCATGTTCTTCCTCCAGACGGGAACGGAACGAAAGAAAATAGTATTCACCTATATTAGTATTGATACGGGGTTTGATAAAGTTGTACAGTAAGTCGGAAATATCCTTACGTAGAGTTTTGAATTGTTGGATTTGCTCCGGGGACAACCTTTCCGATTCATACAACTCATTCATGAAGGACATTTTTCCGATGTATGTTTTTTGTACTTCATTCCATTCGTCATTGAGAGAGGTTCCCGTCACAAAAAGGTACTCCTTATCACCGCTGAATACAGCATTTATTTTACCTTTTTCCAATATGAAGCTGTATATCTGTTCGGCTTTGTCGGGAGTGTCGAACGATAAGAAATATATCTCCGGTTCGGTATTGGTGATTTCACCTTTAAACTTAAAAGCATTATTCTCAACAATTGTGGAATCAAGAATAGTATAAGTACGTTCTTTTAAATCGTTTTTCAATAGATATACCTTCTCTTTTCCGGTATTTGCTGGTATGGTGCCGGTAATTTCATAGCCGTTTTTATCGGAACAAGAGAGGAGAATCAGTAAAAAGAAAAATAGAAAGATGAGATTTTTCATGGTGATGTTTTTTTGCGAGAGATATCTTCTAATTTAATTAAGTTTTCATTTTTAATATGCTCATTTATTTTTTTGAGATAAGAGTCGGAAGTAGTATTAACGATATCTTTGCCTGCTTTTGTACTTACCTTAATATTTTCTCTTCCAGAACTGAAAGAATATAATCCACTATTGTCTTTTTCGTAATCGCTTTCCACATAATATGAGAGTAAAGATGTCTTCACAATTCCCTTTTTTGTTTTTTCCCCTATCCAGTCTTTTATTGGATTTATGGAATAGCTTAACGACATAATGCCTTTATCCTCCGAATTGATAATCAGGTAACCGGACTGCCCTCCATGTTTTCTGTCTATTTGAAAATAGATTTTAACAGCTTCCTGATTTTTGTATAGTATATATTCATATTTATGAAAACTGAAATTTTTGTATTTTTTGATTACAGGATGAGACGAGATGGGTATTATACTTACAAAATTGTATGGTTTAAGCTGAAAAATATACTTATCGGCATTCTCGGAAATAACTTCTGTAAAATTATCTTTGCCTGCATATATATTTTTCTTGGTTTGGTTCAGTTTTAGTTTGCCTTTATATTTTATTATTTCTGAATTATCGTCTGAATTAGAAAATGATATATCGGCATGTAAAGACAGAGGTGGCTCAAATGAATAAGTATAGTTTTTGGATATAAGTTTAATGGATTGTTCCACATACTTTTTGGGATTGAGGTTAGAAACTGTTATTTCCTTTAATTCTTTCATCTGAGATTCTAACACTACAACATTAGAAAGTTTTTCCAGCTTTTCTATTGTCGTATTCAGCTTTTTATAACTAAGATGAGAAATGAAAACGCTATCGGAAGGATTAAATCCATCGGGTATATCTACTAACCCCTTATTATCTGAGAATAAGAATATTTTTTTGTTTATTTCAATGTATGCTCCCTCAACAGGCATGTTGCTCTCATTTACAATCCGGATATTAATGGATTGAGTTGATAAGATAAATAGATTTAGTATTATGCAAATAACTATTCTCATTGTTATAGTGTGTTATTTAGTTGCTGTTATAAAGTAAAATTATTAATTAGCTTAAGATGAGATATTATATGGATATTTGTTTAATTAAATTTTTAGTTTTTATTTTTCTATTAACAGTTGGCCGGATAATTCCTTGTAATTTCTGATTTCCAACTTCCCGGATTTTATACTTTTGCATATTCATAAATAAAAATCTAATTGAACGATGAAAAAGATATTGTGGGCATTATTTGCCGTTGCCTTGCTGGTTGGTTGCAACAGCAAGACCTCCAAACCGGAAGAGGGCAAAGACTCAAAAACATTTAAAGTACTTCAATTCAATATCTGGCAGGAGGGGACAATCGTTCCCGGTGGTTATGAAGGTCTGATACGGCAGATATTGGAATCGGAAGCAGATTTGGTTACATTAAGCGAAGTACGTAATTATAAAGATACACGTTTCTGCGACCGTATTGTTCAATCATTGAAAGACAGCGGGCAGACTTTTTATTCGTTTTACAGTTACGATTCGGGAATTCTTTCCCGCTATCCCATTATAGACTCTACTACGGTTTATCCGTGTGTGGATGACCATGGAAGCGCTTACCGTGCATTGATAGATATGGACGGACAGGAAGTGGCATTGTACACGACTCATCTCGATTACCTGAATTGTACCTATTACGATGTAAAAGGATATGACGGCTCTTCTTGGAAAAAACGTCCTCCTATGGTAGATATGGATTCCATCATAGCAAATAACGAACTTTCTTTGCGCGACGATGGCATGAAGGCCATTCTGAAAAGTGCCGAAGAAGATAAGGCAAAAGGGCGTATTATAATTATCGGGGGAGATTTCAACGAGCCATCCCACCTCGATTGGGTAGAAAGCACTAAAGATTTGTACGACAGACAGGGGTTGGTTGTCCCATGGACGGTCAGCAAACTGCTCGAAGAAGCCGGTTATGTGGATTCTTACAGGGAAGTCTATCCTGACCCGCTTACCCATCCGGGTATAACTTATCCTGCCGATGTCCCCGAAATGGAGGTGAAACGCTTGACATGGGCACCCGAATCGGACGAACGCGAACGTATCGACTTTATACATTATGCTCCGTATAATGGTTTGTCGGTAAAAGATGCTGTTATATGGGGACCGAAAGGTTCTATCAGGAACAATGAAAGAATAGTGGAAGATTCGCAGGATACTTTTGTAGTGGGAGAGGGAGTATGGCCTACCGACCACAAAGCGGTTCTTGTCACTTTCGAATTGAAAAAATAATCATACTACATACAACAGAAATGGAGTTGTAATTATTTTATGGCTCCATTTGTTTTTTAGAGAGGTTCAGGTTTGCCCATTCCGAAATATTACGGATATAGACTACGATTTCACTTCCTACCTCAGTCAGTTCGTATTCTACTTTAGGGGGGACTTCTGCATACACTTGGCGCGAGATGAAGCCATCATCTTCCAGTATTTTCAAGGTAGAAGAAAGAACCTTCAAAGATATGCTTTCGATACAGTTCGCCAGTTCGTTAAACCGCATAATCCCGTTTTCCGATAAGGTCAGCAGTATCAGTACCGACCATTTATCACCGAACCTGTCCATCACTACACGCAACGGGCAACGGTCGGAACATAACTTTTTTTTCTGAAAATCTTTCTGCATAAATCGTTCATATCCATCATTACTAACTTCGGAGTAATAGTATATCCTGTTGGTAACTTATTGTATATTAAGGGCGTTGTTTTTACTTTCGTTTATCAAAAGTAATAATTTAAATTCAAAAGTGATGAATATAGAGTATAAAGACATTCAAAATTTTACTGCTTCGGAGTTGGAATATTTGTTCTTGTCGGTAGAATGGTCATCCGGGCACTATCCCGATAAATTAGTCACAGCAATGAAAAATACAGGCTCAGTATTTTCGGCATGGCACAACGGTAAGCTAATAGGACTTATTAGTTCTATGGACGACGGGAGTATGAACGCTTATGTACATTATCTGCTGGTTGAACCGGCTTATCAGGGAAAAGGAATAGGCAAACAACTCGTAGAAATTATGAAAAAACACTATGCATCTTATCTCCGGATTATCCTGATTGCATATGAAAAAGAGACCGGTTTCTATAAGAGTTGTGGATTCGGAGTGGGGGAGGACAAAACTCCGATGTACATTACTTCACTTTGGACATAATAAATGATTTTTAAAAATTTCTTTCTTTTCTGAACGTAAAATCTTTTTATTATAAATAAAACAGTTAATTTAGGAAACTTTATCCTATCATTTATTGATAAAAAACCGTTTCCTATGAAAAAACTGCATTTCCTTTTCATTTTGTTGGCGGGGTTCATTATTGTCGGCTGTGCAGACAAAGGCCCTAAGGTTATAGAGCACCCTGTTTACGGGTTGCAGAATTTTAAAACGGTAGAGGTCGGCAAAGTTGTCTTGACCGATACGGCTACTATTCTCCATATAGATGCCTATTTTCATCCGGGTAACTGGATACGTATCGATTCGGCAACTTACATTCAGGCAGACGGCAAAAAGTATATAATTGAAGGTTCGGAAGGAATCGAACTGAATACGGAACACTGGATGCCCGAAAGCGGGGAAGATCATTTTACACTTGTTTTTCCTCCTATACCCAAAGGGACAAAGAAAATAGATTTCATAGAATCTGATTGTGACGATTGTTTCAAGATTTGGGATATAGACCTTACGGGAAAGGCAGACGAATACAAGCCTGATTTACCTGAAGAAGTGCTGAATTTCAAGATAGATAAGGATTATAAGTTACCTGCTCCCGAATTTAAAATTGCCAAGACAAAAGTTACATTGTATTTGACCGGATTAAAAGAAGGTTACGCTTTAAATAACATGAGGTTAGCTGTTAGCAATCTGTTTACTCAGGAACGTGATGAAGCAACAGGTAAAAAAGAATCGGAAGGCAAGTATGTTTTCGAAGTAGATATGTATTCAACATCTCAGGCTTATCTGCTTTTCGGGAATACGAGAATAAGTATGTACCTTAATCCCGGCGAGGATGCAGAAGTATATTATGACCTCACGGCACATTCGAAATTTAATTCACGGTATAATCCTGAACCTGAATTTATTTATGGCGGTTTTAAAGGAGATTTTGCCCAGCTTAACACTCAATTTTTACGTTATCCGGACGTTCAACAGCAATATTATATAAATCTGTACGAGGATTCCAGTATACTGGATATGACCAGCCAACAATATGTGGAGTATGTGTTCAAACTATATAATGAGAAAATAGCAGATATTGAGGGCAAAGATTATCCCGAAGCTTTAAAAGAAGTTGCAAAAGCGGAATTGAAAAGCAGTCTTGTCCAAAATATACTTTCTATGGAACGGAATTATATGGTGAATTACAGGGAAAAAAATAATATAGATTGGGATAAACCTGTTGAAAAAGATTTTCCAAAAGCGACAAATAATGAACTTTTAGCTCTCAAAAAGATAGATTTTAAAGATCCGTTATGGATTTACTCCGAAGAGTTTGGTTATGTGATAAGTTATTTAACCCACATAATTTCTTCAGACCAGTTGCTTAATGAAATTGCCGGTACAGACTCGGGAATCATACAGGATATAAAGAAAGCGCTTCCGATAATGCAGAAAGCTGTTACTTTGATAGAACTTACTCCGGAAGAAGAAAAAATACTATCGTCTACTTCTACTCCTTATTACAAAGAAGTATTTGATTATATTTTCGAGAAATCTAAACGTGAACAGGAAGAAGCCCTTGCAAAAGGAGGTTTTGTGATAGTTCCTACACCAAAATCGACGAACGATAAACTGCTCGAAACAATTATCGCCCAATATAAAGGCAAAGCTGTATTTGTCGATTTCTGGGCAACTTGGTGCGGTCCATGTCTGAATGCGATGAAAACCATAAAGCCGATAAAACCCGAAATGAAAGATAAAGGGGTAGTCTCTTTGTATATATCTAATACAAGTTCTCCCAAGCCGAAATGGGTGAATATGTTGCCGGATATCGGTGGATTGCATTATTACCTCATGGAAGACCAATGGAAAGCATTGTCCGATAAATACGGTATAAGAGGAATCCCGACATATATGATTTTTGATAAAAACGGAAAGAAAGTTTTTGAAGCAACAGGCTATCCGGGAAATAATAAAATAAAGGAGGAACTAGCCAAAGTGTGGTAGTTTCGTGCTTGCTATGATTAGATATTAATGTTGTTCCAAAAGTAAAAGTACACAATCAATATGTTATTATCTTTGTCATTCTGAACGAAGTGAAGAATCTGGAACTTCGAAAAAGGATCCTTCGTTTGACTCAGGATGACAAAGAGAAAAATATTTTCTTGGCCCTTTCATTTAATTTATATACATGAGGTCGCTCATAATACTGTCCGAAATGAATATACCATTCCGTCCAAGTTTATAATTATTTCCGCTTTTAGAAACGTTTCCTGATGATACGTGCTTGCGTATGTTCTCCAGAAAATACCGGAGCATACTTTCTCCAAACCTGTTTTTCAGCTCGTTGGTATCGACTCCCCACATAGTACGCATACGGGTAAGAATATAGTCGTTGTATCTGCTTTTCAAATCCAGTATTTCAATTTCAAGGTTTGGCGTGCCTGTTTTTATAGCCTCTATGTATAAAGGGATGGACGCAATATTCCAACTGCGTGCTTCCTGGTTATACGAATGGGATGCAGGTCCCAGTCCCAGGTATTTGGTGTCG
>DQAM01000040.1 GCA_003523545.1 Dysgonomonas sp. | reverse complement strand
TGACAACGGGAAACAGGCAGATACATAGGTCTGCCCCTGCATGGGAATAAAATGGGTATTTATGGAGGACAGGTTTAGAATCAACGATCGAGGAGCGGATGCGACTCAACACTGTCCCTACCATTACAAATATACATACAGAAAAAGCACCCGGTAATACCGGATGCTCTTCTTAGCAAAATTTCTATGAGAATAGGGAATCTCACCCTTTCAACATAGAGATAAAATATAAACGCAAATTGACATCGTAATTTTTTATTTAACTATCTTTAACTTTATCTTGATTTAGATTTTCGGTTATTGCAAGAAAATAAAAGGCGGAATCGCAGCATGCGGTTGATCCCGCCCTTTACTTTTTTTTATATCTTTTTCTCACTTCTCATTTTTCATCTCTTATATTTTGTGAGTAGTATAGATATTAAGTGTGATTTTTAATAAACGTAAACCCACTGACCGTAAATGTAGGCCCAGTCTCCACCTTTAACTTTCTTCATTTTTGATTTAGTAAGTTCTTTGAAGTTTTTCGCAAATTCATTCATTGTAATTCCATTTTAGTAAATAAAAAAAATAATTTTAATTAAATTTTTGGAATAGCTATTCGAGGGAGAGATAAAATTTTTATATAAATTAGTGTCGTGAAAGGGGAAGTCGGTACCTTACGCAAATTTTTTAATTTTTTTTAAAACAAAAATGAGATTACCATGAGTCAGGAGTTAAATTCTAATATTTTTTCGAAAAAAGACGCTCGTATTACTATCGGTTCTATAGTCGTAGTAATACTTATATTTTTATCACAACTGTTTTTGATGTATAGGTGGTATCAAAGTAATATTGATTTACTACATCGAGAGCTTAATTTAGCTGTAGATGAAATCCAGAAAGAAGATTTGAATAGGAGATTACAAAAATCTGTTTTACCGACTCCTATCATTCAATATTATGGTAAGGATAAGCCAAGTGAAGTAACAGATACTACGAATGTTCTAGTGATTGATAGTAAAGGTGCAATGGATAGTATAGGAAGTGTAATTACTATGAATGGAGCAATGGAAGATTTTGCGGCTCAAACATATCCTATAAATCTTATTGAACTTGATAGTGTCGCTAAAAAAATTCTTGAAAGAAGAGGGATAACAAATTCTTTCTATTCAGAAATAATCGATAAAGAAGCTAATGTTATTTTAGACACGACTATTCCCTCAAATATTGATAAAGGCGATGTATTATCATCTTCCGAAATACCAGTGAATGCTCCATTAACCAAAGTACTCAGGATAAATCTCATTAATCCGATGTCTTCTTTTTATAAAGAAATGATTCTGATGTTGGTTCTTTCCTTGCTCTTGTGTGTAGCGTTGATTTATAGTTTCTATGTTCATCAGCGTACCCTTGCCCGGCAGAAAGAAGTGGCAAAGCTGAAAGACGAACTGTATAGCTCTGTTTCGCACGAATTCAAGCGTCCGCTGCATGCCCTGGTCTTGGTGATAAGTATGCTCGGCAATCCAAAAATATTGCAGGATGAAGCCAAACGCATCCGGTATACCAAGCTGGGAGAACGAGAAATCGACAAAATGAAAGGACAGGTAGAGATGATACTCACTATGGCGAAAGACGAAGAAGGATTTTTCAACCTTGTCTATACCGATTTCGACGTGGTCAATTTTGTACGCACTACGATAGACATGTTTTTGGCTATACAGGAGAAACCCGGCGAACTGGAAATAGAATTCACCGAAGAAATGCAGGGCAATTATATGATGAATGCCGATGCCGACCACATGACCCTGGTAATCTGCAACCTGATCGAAAATGCGATAAAATATTCGGAAGTACCTAAAAAAGTAAAAATAAATCTGAGCCGGTACAATAAATCAATACGTTTTTCCGTTAAAGATAACGGATTAGGTATTTCTCAGGAAGACCAATCCCGCATATTCGACCGTTACGTCCGCGTCAACGAAAATGCTACCAATGCCAAAGGACACGGAATCGGCCTGCATTATGTGAAACGAATAGTCGAGAAGCACAAGGGAACCGTCAGCGTAAACAGCGTTCCCGGGGAAGGTAGTGAATTTGTGGTGGTTATACCGCAGTAAAATTATAATCTGAAGATCGATCCATTCATAATTATTAATTAATCATTTATAAATATGAATACAATAGTTGCCAATTTACAAAATGAAATGTCTTACTTTTACGCAAATCTTTAACTGTTATGGCTGTTATGAAAATTTTATTAGTAGAAGATGATGAGAATCTAGCTTTCATGCTTAGTGAGAACCTCGAAATCGAAGGTTATGAAGTGACAAGGCTTACCAAAGGCGAAGATGTGATACCGATGCTCCGCGAGATAGACTTCGGCGTGGTGCTGATGGATGTCGATCTGGGAGGCGAACGCGACGGATTCGATATTGCCGAGACCGTACGTAAAATTTATCCCGAACTGCCTATCATTTTTACTACGGGCAAAACTCATTTCCGCGATACCGAACGCGGATTGCGCATCGGATATGTGGATTATCAGAAAAAGCCGTTTGGAGCCCGGGAGCTGATTTCCCGCCTGACCAACCTGGTCGGAAGAAAATCGACGGTCGAAAAAGAAAAACATTACGTAATCAAAGGATTCTCGTTTTATCCGCTCAACCACCTGTTATATATAGACAACGTGGAAAGGAAGCTGACCAAATCGGAAGCGGCATTCCTGACGATACTTTGCGAAAACCTGAACAATGTAGTCAAGAAAGACGACCTTACGATGAGGCTCTGGGGCGATACCGATTCTTATCCCAAAGACCATTCGATGAACAACCTGACCCACCGGATCAGAAAGTATCTCGAAGGCAATCATTACGTAGAACTCAAGACCATATCCAAAGTCGGATACCGTCTGGTTGAGAAATAAGAAAAGAGGAAAAAAATATCCGGCCCTGTCGCGGCCTTTTATCAAGCAAAGTAATCCGGGTATTTTCCCGGACAGGACGATACACCCTTCATACTCAGGGTTCAGTAGTTGTGCAGATGCTTTAGCTGTCATTCTATCTGTTATATAAAATAAATCAACCATTATAATACTAAACCATATCTATAAGCATATCCGTATTCCATATAGATTTTATTACGTGCTGCTGTTGTTTGTAAGCGTACCTTTATTGTCCTGCAAACAGAAACAGGAAGACCGTCCTATTACACCGCAGGAGGTTATTGCAGACAGCATCCCGCAGGAAGTGCCGCAGGTGCAGAAAACCGTAAAGTCCAGTCTTGCCCGGTCGCTCGAGGATCAGGGGATGGTAGATATACATACCCTTGACAAAAGCATATTAGTCGACCTGAAATATGCCGCGGCCGATAATTTTACAGGGGTTGTTTTGTACGATAGTCTTGCGCAGGCATATCTGCATCCCGTGGCTGCCGCCAAATTGGTGAAAGCCCAGCAGCTGTTGAAGGATATAGATTCCGGTTATACACTGCTTGTTTACGATGCTGCTCGTCCTTTATCCGTTCAGCGGAAAATGTACGATGTGGTGCGTAATACCCCTCAGAAGGCTTACGTAGCCAATCCGGACCGTATCGGCATGCACAACTTCGGCATGGCGGTAGACCTTACCATCAGCCGTATCGACGGGCATCCTCTCGATATGGGAACGCCTTTCGACTTTTTCGGGAAAGCGGCAGGCATCAATCAGGAAGAACAGCTGAAACAGCAAGGCCTGCTGACACAGGAACAGATCGAAAACCGCCGTCTGCTTCGCCAGGTCATGACAGGCGCAGGCTTCATAACCATCCGGGGCGAGTGGTGGCATTTTAATGCTGTCTCACAATCCGAAGCACGCAGGACAGCCCGAGTGATAGAGTAGGGATGGAATGCCTTCAATTTATATAAACAGATACTTCCCGCTGGTCAGAAATAACGTTAGGCGAACGAAGGCGGGGCAATGACAAAACAAAGTTATCCTTTTCAAATCTCTGCTTTTACAAACATTTTCAGCCCGCTGAGACATTTACCTGTTCATTTTTAACCCGATTTATATTTATTCCTAACAAAAATGTCCGGTTATTTACCGTTAAAATGTTATTTTTACCATTGGTTTACAAGACTGGTTTTGGCTTGTTATAGAGAAGGAATATTTTTGAATAAAATTAAATAACTAAATCTAAGAACAATGAAACTAATTTTCAGCTTATTACTGCTGGTATCCGGCAGCCTGGTATTTGCCCAGGGAAATTCGCCGGAATGGGAAAACCCCGAGATCTATGCTATCAACAAAGAAGACACACGGGCCACATCGATCCCATATCCCTCACCTGAATTGGCCGCTAAGGACGATTACAGTGCATCTCCCTACTATCAGCTGCTCGACGGCATGTGGAAATTCAAATGGGTTCCGACAGTAGATCAAATACCCGTTGGATTCGAAAAAGAAAACTACGATATTAGTTCGTGGGTGGATATGCCTGTCCCCGGTAATTGGGAATTTAACGGGTACGGCATCCCGATGTATAAGAATGTCGGATTCGGATTCAAACCCAATCCTCCCTATATCGACAGGTCCGATTCGCCCGTAGGTGCTTACCGCCATCAGTTCAACATTCCCGACAGCTGGGACGGACGCCGGGTGTTTATCCACTTCGAAGGAGGAACGACCGCCATGTACGTTTGGGTAAACGGACAGAAAGTAGGATATACCCAGAATGCGAAAAGTCCCGCCGAATTCGATATAACACCTTATATCCGTAAAGGGAAAAACACACTGGCATGCCAGGTACACCGTTTCAGTGACGGGACTTATCTCGAAGATCAGGATATGTGGCGCCTGGGCGGAATCAGCCGCAGTGTATATCTATATAGCACGGCTCAGACCCGTATACAAGATTTCTTTGCGCATCCCGATCTGGATGCTAATTACAAAAACGGTAAATTCAGCTTAGATGTTAAATTAAGAAATTATACAGGTTCTTCACAATCTCAGACTGTAGAAGTATCCATCCTTGATAAAGCAGGAAAGAAAGTATTTTCCAAATCGAATAATGCAGCCATACCTGCCGAAAGTACATCAGATATGGTATTTTCGGGAAATGTATCCTCTCCTCTGAAATGGACTGCCGAAACACCTAATTTATATACTTTGCTTATCACATTGAAAGACAAAAACGGTGTGGTCGAGTCCACTTCCACAAAGATCGGCTTCCGCAAGATCGAGATAAAAGACGCGCAAGTGTTGATCAACGGCAAGAAAGTTTATTTCAAAGGGGTAGACCTTCATGAGTTCAACACAAATAATGGTAATGTAGTGACCCGCGAAGTCATGATGCGTAACCTGGAGCTGATGAAAGAATTGAACATCAATGCGGTGCGTACCTCGCATTATCCTCAGCCGCCGTTGTGGTACAAACTGTGTGACGAATATGGTATTTATCTGATAGATGAAGCCAATCAGGAATCCCACGGATTGGGTTACGGACCTGAGAATGTTTCCAACCGTCCCGAATGGCTGGGCGCACATCTAGACCGTGTAATCCGTCTTATCGAAAGGGATAAGAACCATCCTTCCGTTATATTCTGGTCTTTGGGTAATGAATCGGGTAATGGTAAAGCCTTTTTCGACACTTATGACTGGGCAAAGGCAAGGGACAAAAGCCGTCCCGTACAATGGGAACAGGCTCACCAAAAAGACCGCAATACCGATATTTTCTGTCCGATGTACCCCTCGTTCGAATCGATGAAGCGTGATGCGGCAAGAGAACTTGAAAAACCATATATACTTTGCGAGTATGCTCATGCAATGGGTAACAGTATGGGTAATTTTCAGGAATATTGGGATGTTATGCGCAGCAGTAAAAATATGCAGGGCGGTTTCATCTGGGAATGGTACAACCACGGATATCCGGCTAAAGATGAGCAGGGGCGTTTTTACTGGGCGTACGGCGGCGATTTAGGCGGATACAATAAAATGAACGACGGGAATTTCTGTATGGACGGGCTGATTTCTCCCGACCAGAAATATCTGCCTCATACTCATATCGTGAAAAAAGTACATCAGAATATACTTTTTGAGGCAAAAGACCTGGACAATGGCGTTATTACCGTGATCAATGATTTTAAGTTTACCGATCTGACCGATAAAAATTATACTTATAAATGGGTTTTGCTGAAAAACGGACAGAAGGATGCTGAGGGCACGTTCTCTGTAGTAACGCCTGCCGATACAAAAAAAGATGTGAAGCTGAATATCCCTGCTATATCTCCAGAGGCGGGAACAGAATATTATCTGCAGGTATTTGCATATCTTAACGAAGATACGCCTTTGCTGAAAAAAGGATTTGAAGCAGCTAAAGAAGAATTCGCATTTTCCTCCAACAATTACTTTAAAGCACCCTCGTATTCGGGAAGCCTGTCTGTAGAAAAACAGGATGAGAAAGTGGTGGTTAAGTCGGGCAGTATAGCATATGAGTTTTCGACTAAAGACGGCAGGGCTCTGATGAATATGACCGATGACGGCAGACGCATCTTCAACGAACTGCCTAAAGTGAATTTCTGGAGAGCTCCTACCGACAACGATTTCGGAGCAGGTTCGCAGTATACCCAAAGGCTTTGGGAAGCAGCGTGCTATAACCAGGCATATAAATATCTGGGAATGGATGAATCGAACGGCACGGCATCTTTCAGGTACGAGATGAAGCCGAAAGGAGTAGAAGCGAAGGTAAACCTGACTTATACAGTAAACCGGGATGGAAGCCTGACCATCGATGCACATTATCTGGCATTGTCAGATGATCTGCCCGAAATGATGCGCTTCGGAATGATTATGACTCTTCCCAAAAGGGTAGATAACTTTACCTGGTATGGACGCGGCCCCTGGGAAAATTACATTGACCGCAACGACGATACCTTCATGGGTGTATGGAACGGCAAAGTAGAAGATCAGGCTTTTGCCTATTTCCGTCCTCAGGAAACAGGCAATAAAACCGATGTCCGCTGGCTCACTCTGACCGATAGTGCAGACAAAGGTATTCGTGTGGATGGCGCGCAACCTCTTTCGGTAAGTGCTACGAATTATAAACCCGAAGATCTCGACCCCGGTACAACAAAGAAACAGCAGCATGCTTCCGATCTGCTTCCACGCAATCAGACAGTTTTGTGTGTAGACCTCTTCCAGAAAGGTTTGGCAGGTCTGGATTCCTGGTGGTCTCAGCCTTTGGATCAGTATAGATTCTTTGGAAAAGAATACAGGTACAGCTATACAATAAAACCAATTAATTAAAGAGCATTAAAAATATATGCAGTAAAGGATATTGCCGGGTTCGGTAATATCCTTTATGTTTGTACGAATTCGGGATTGTTTTAGTAATTTTGTAGTATGAGCAGCACTGACATTATCACAGCAATATCTACTCCCGCAGGTATCGGAGGAATTGCAATTATCCGCGTTTCGGGAAAAGGAAGTATCGAACTGACTGATTCTGTTTTTCAGTCTCCTATAGGAAAGAAGCTGACTGATCAGAAACAGAATACCATACATTTCGGGCGGATTATAAGGGATGACACCACTCTCGATGAGGTATTGGTAAGTGTTTTTCGTTCTCCGAATTCTTTTACTGGTGAGGATAGTACAGAAATATCGTGTCACGGTTCGATATATATACAGCAGGGAATCTTGCAACTCCTCATCGAAAAAGGAGCCAGGTTAGCCACAGCAGGGGAATTCACTCAAAGGGCTTTTATGAACGGCAAGATGGACTTATCGCAGGCCGAATCTGTTGCCGACCTGATAGCATCAACTTCTGCCGCTACGCATCGTTTAGCAATGAACCAAATGCGCGGTGGTTTCAGTAATAAGCTAATCGAACTGCGCACAGACCTGCTGAATTTTGCTTCCCTTATCGAACTGGAACTCGATTTCTCGGAAGAGGACGTCGAATTTGCCAACCGTGATAACCTGAAAGAATCTGCAAAAAAGATAGAATATGAAATCAAAAAACTTGCCGATTCGTTTTCGCTAGGTAATGTCGTAAAGACGGGTATCCCTGTTGCTATTATCGGGGAAACAAATGCCGGAAAATCTACCCTATTGAATCTATTACTGAAAGAGGAAAAAGCGATAGTTTCAGAGGTACATGGTACTACTCGCGATTTTATAGAAGATACGATAAATATCGACGGATTGGTATTCCGCCTGATAGATACAGCAGGTATACGTGACACGCAAGATACGGTCGAAACATTAGGTATAGAACGCACTTTCAAAAAACTTGAACAGGCTAGTATTATCCTTTGGGTGATTGATTCTACTACTGAGGATGCCCACATAACCGAACTTTCTAAAAAGATACTTCCCTATGTAACAGAACAAAAAATTATATTGGTATTTAATAAAGTCGATGTGGTTGGTTGCGGAGTCATCATGGATAGAAAGCGCACTATATTGCAAGATGTGATACCTGACAGGATATTTATTTCGGCGAAATACAACGAAGGAGTCAATGACCTTGAAAGGAAATTAGTGGAAACAGCTAATATTCCCGAATTCGGAGAGCAGGATATTGTGGTGACTAATATCCGTCATTATGAGGCTTTGCAAAATGCGCTTCATGCCATTCAACGGGTTTTGGACGGAATGAAAAACGGTATATCGACAGACTTTTT
>DQAM01000039.1:10121-10417 GCA_003523545.1 Dysgonomonas sp. | reverse complement strand
GTAGAAAGCAGAAAATATTTCTTTTTAACATAGGGTATGTTATTACTTTATCTCAATTCTCAATTTAGTTGTTTAGACAATAAATTTTTACAAAAGTAAATATTTTGTTTAAATTTTATAACATAAAGTGAGGTTTTTTGTTCGTAGTAAGGGTTGTTTTAGAATTATTTAAAGTATTGTTTTGTAATTAATGAGATTTGGATAGAGAGATAAATCTTAAGAGCAAATATATTGTGATAATGATAAATCTCATATCATTAGTTTGAGTCTTACTATTTTGTCATGCTGAGGTACGA
>DQAM01000039.1:0-9984 GCA_003523545.1 Dysgonomonas sp. | reverse complement strand
TTTTGTCATGCTGAGGTACGAAGCATCTCTCTTTTGGGAAATAAGATCCTTCCTATGGCAGGATGACAATCCTCAATTTTTTTTGTAAGTTAACAATATTAGATTTTTCTTAGCTAAAACAATATATATGTATCCGAATTAATAAAAAATGTTTTTTAGCTGATTATGGTTGCTATTATTTTCCGGCTTCCGCCATGGTTTCGAAATTCGCATAAATATATTCCCTGCCAGGTTCCCAGATTAAGGCGGCCATTAGTAATAGGAATAGTAAGGCTTACGCCTGCCAATGTAGATTTGGCGTGTGCGGGCATATCGTCGTCTCCTTCAAGTGTATGGATATAATAAGGCTCGCGTTCTTTTACAAGGCGGTTGAAGATGCTTTCCATATCGTGACGTACGTCGGGGTCGGCATTCTCATTGATAGTCAATGCTGCGGAAGTATGCTTGATAAACACATTCAATAAACCCGAATCGGGCAATTCCGGCAGATGCTGCAGGATTTCGTGAGTAATAAGATGAAATCCTCTGCTTCGTGACTTTAAAGAAAACTTTACTTGCGAAACCATAATTTTATTGTAAAAAACCTTTTATATCTTCATACAGCATATCCGAGCCGATAATATAACTTCCGTGGTCGTGTCTTTTCACTATTTTCAGGCTTGCGCCGGGAATAGTATTTGCTATGTCTGTAAAAACTTTCCTGTAAAATATATCGTACTGTCCTCCGACTACTAATGCAGGATTTTGTATTTTCTTTAGTTCCTCCGGATTTATATCGGGTTGTTCCAGCATCAGCTTTATTAAAGGGTCTTTTGTCTTTTCATATTGTTGTGTCAGATAATTGTATTCTTTCTTTTTAAAATCTGTCGGTTTCAGATTTGGACCCAGCAGAATCATTTTACGGAATAATTCTTTATTTTCGATAGCGAGCATAAGAGCGATAATTGCCCCGTCACTGAATCCAACAACCGATACATCTGTTAAGTTCAAATCTTTTATAAAACAAAATATATCCTGCGCCATGCTTTGATAGCTGTAGTCGTCAGTTTTAGAACTGTTGCCATGGTTACGGCTGTCAATCTGATATACAGTGTAGTCTTTTTTGAGGCGGTCGGCTAAGGGGTCGAAGATATGTAAATCTTCACCGTTGCCATGCAGCAAAAGAAGCGGTTTCCCTTTTCCTGTTTTTTTGTAATGAAGAGTAATGTTATTGACCTCCGTTTTCATTGTTTATGTCTGTTAATATTAGAGATTCACTTTTATAGAATAATTATTTTTTCCGGCTTGCAGATTTACAATCACTATTTTACTTGTTTTAGGGACGTAAAAATTTTGTTGGTTTTGTGTCAGATTCCCTTTCAAAATAAGTTTTCCATCGAGAGAATATATACTTATATGACAAGGATATATTTCTGCCTTATTTTCGATCTTTATATATCCGTTATCAGAATATACCTTAAAATTCTGCTTGTCGTCTACTAGATGTTCTATGCCCGAAGTCGCATTATCGGCTAATTTAAAGGCCCGTTCCATGTTGGGTATCCCGTAACCCGAATATTCGTCAGGAGAAGAATTACGGTGGGAAGATTTCCGGATTATATCCAGCAATTCGTAATTTGTTAAACCGGGGAAGGCTTCCCAAAGGCAGGCGGCAAGTCCGCACATAACCGGAGAAGAATATGAAGTTCCGTATGACCTGTAAATTTCTCCCTTATTGTTTAAGAAGGTAATGCTATTCCCCAATGCTGCAATATCTGGTTTAACCCTTCCGTCAGCTGTTGAACCGGTCGAACTGAATATAGAAACAATGGAATCTTTATTTACAGCGCCGACAGTCAGCACATGTTCTGCATCTGCCGGAAAAACAATTTTTTCCCATTCGGTCATCCGCTCGTTGCCGGCACTGTTGACCAGAAATATACCTTTACTTGCAGCTATATTTGCTGCTCTTGTTATAAAAGCAGTCTTTCCGTCTAAATCGTTCCATGTATAACTTTTAAAAGGGTGATCAAATTTCATATAGCCGATCGAACTGTTTATAAGGTCTACACCCGCGCTGTCTGCATATTCGACCGCTGCGATCCAATAATCTTCTTCAACGGGGCTTTCGGTTCTTCCGTCTTCGGTACGGAATAGCCAATATCCGGCTTTAGGTGCTGTTCCGGTATACTTTCCGGGACTATCCGAAGCCATTAATGTCAATACCTCAAATCCGTGTTCTGATTCTCCGCCCGGCTCAAATACAAAATCTTTACTGCCTAATATGTTCATGGTCGTTGACAAGGGATGATCGTCAATCCCTGCAAATCCGGCATCCATAACTGCAATCTGCATCCCTTCTCCATAGTATCCGTCGTGATGTAAAATATGGCCGTTTACGGTTTTGACCTGGTCAAATCCATATCCGTAATAAGTATGCGGCATTGTTGAGCTGCGTATTTCCGAAGTATTTTGAAATGATTGTCCAGATATAGAAGCTATTGTAAAACCTATCCAGACACAATCTGCCCTATCCACAAATTCCAGTTCCCTGATCTCCCTGATTATAGAGCTGTCTTCGCAATGTATGGTTACAGTCTCCATCCATTTACTTTTTGCTACGGTCAGGCAGCCAAAGCTTTCAATTGTTTCAATATATTTTCCGGATATAGGTAAGTCGGATGTGTCGATTTTAATATTCTGCCTTTTTCTTCTTTCAATTGCTCTTTTCGATAAGAACTCTTCTGGTTTTTCTATACTATAAGAACCCCCCCCTTTATCTTTCAGCTGTACTCTAAACTTATAAGCCGTCTGTGAAGATAATGGTGTCAGGTATAAAAGTACGGAAACAAGGAGCAAAGACCGCATCATAAAGATTAGTTTTTAATTTTGCCCGTATAATTCTTCCGCAATAGCAACTGCTTTTTTCATATCGGGGATGCCGTACCCATACACGTCTCCGGGAGCATCGTATTTATGTCCCGATCTACATATAACGTCCAGTAATTGCTTGTTGGTGAGGAAAGGGTATGCCTGCCACAAACAGGCGGCTATGCCCGACATCACAGGACCGGAAAAAGATGTTCCGCTCGATTGCACTACTTCCCCGTCCGCACCTATGACATTGATGCTGCTCCCCAAAGCCATTACCTCAGGTTTGACTCTTCCGTCGGCTGCAGGCCCCCACGAGCTGAATGACGAAACTATAGAATCTCTTGTGACAGAACCTACCGTAAGCACATCGAAAGCATCCGCGGGTACGGATATCTTATGCCATTCGCTGCTTCCCTCGTTCCCGGCGCTCATTTCCATAAATATACCTTTCGAGGCTGCCATCCGGGCCGCTTTGCTTATAAAAGCGGTCTTTCCGTCCAGATCATCATGAATATAGCTTTTCGCAGGCAGATGGAATTTATTGTATCCTAATGATGTATTGATAATGTCGACGCCTACACTGTCTGCATATTCAGCAGCGGCTACCCAGTAATCTTCTTCTACAGGATACTCTGAGCGTCCGTCTTCGGATTTGAGAAGCCAGAATTTAGCTTCCGGAGCAGTTCCGATATAAATATCAGGTCTGTTGGCTCCTATTACTGATAATACTTTCAGCCCGTGGTCACTGCTTCTGAAAATACTATCCGTGTCGAACACAAAATCTTTTACACCTTTAACATGTATATTATCCAGTAACATTATTTCAGGGAAATTCTTGTAACCGGCGTCGATTACAGCTATCTCCATTCCTTTTCCTTTATATCCCTGTTCGTGTAAGTAATCGCCGTTAAGCATTTTCAATTGTTCGGTGCCGTATCCGTATACTCCTTCCGGTTTTTCTATGATTTTGATTTTTTTGGCAGTGCTTTCGGACTTACGAGCAGACACAGTATCTCCTTTCCAGATAAAGCGGATGTCATCTACAAAATTGAATCTTTGAGCTTTATTGATAGACAGGCTGTCTTTGCAATACACGCTTATAGTATTGAGCCACTTGCTTTTAGCGATTACTTTAAATCCTGAGCTTTCAATTCGGGAAATATATTGTGCAGAAACCGGATAATCCGTGGAATCTATCGGGATACCCTGTTTTATTCTCCTTTGCAATGCCCTTTCGCTGATAAGCTGGAGAGGATCAGTTTGTAAGGCTATTTCCCCTTTATCTTTCAAGTATATACGGAACATATAACCTTCGATAGAAAATAGAGGTAATATTGCCAGTAAAAGAAAAGGGAGTATAATTAATTTACGCATAAAAGATTCAGTTATATTAGTCGTTTTTTGTGAAACAAATATAAAGATAACTATGAATACGAAGACCACAAAACATTACTTTCGCTAAATAAAATAATTATGATTAACTTGCAGCCCGTTTTCAGTCAATGTAAAAGTATATCTGCAGGCTGCAAATCTATTATAGCCTGCCTTCCAAAAGTAGAATATGAAACAGCTCTTCCGTATACTAAGACGTTTTGTCCCTCCTTACAAAACCCAGCTAATCCTTAGTTTTATTTTCAATATATTATCTGCCTTTATGAACGTGGTTTCATTCAGTCTGATAATACCTATCCTTAATATTTTGTTTCAGATAGGGGATAGTGTTTACGAGTTTATGCCCTGGAGCGCATCGGGCGGAGGTTCTTTTATCGCCAACGCGGAATATTTTGTATCTGCCCTGAAAAATAACTTCTATTACTATATGTCTGTTTATGCACAGGAATATGGAGTTGGCACATTATTATTGATATTAGCTTTGTCGCTGGTAGTCCTCACTTTCGTAAAAACGGCCGTGACCTATCTGGCTATTTTCTTCCTTGTTCCTATCCGTACCGGAATTGTAAGGGATATACGAAACCAGATAAACGATAAAATATTATTTCTGCCATTATCATTCTTTTCGGAAGAGCGCAAAGGGGATATCATTGCCCGTATGACGGGAGATGTAAACGAAGTGGAAAACTCTATTATGAGTTCGCTCGATATGCTGTTTAAAAACCCGATTCTTATACTCGTCTATTTTACCACGATGTTGATCATCAGTTGGAAGCTGACCTTATTTGCTATCGTATTGCTTCCGTTGTCCGGCATTATTATGGGTAAAGTGGGTAAAACTCTGAAACGTACTTCCACTGAAGCACAGGAGAAATGGGGTGAATTGATGGCGCAGATAGAAGAAACTTTAGGAGGACTCCGCATTATCAAGGCTTTCAATGCCGAAAAGAAAATATCGAACCGTTTCCACAACGGGGGAGATGAACTCAGAAGTATAACCAATCGTATTGTACGCCGCCAGCAGATGTCAGGTCCTATGAGCGAATTTCTAGGAACAACGACTATCGCTGTGGTTTTGTGGTTCGGCGGAAGCCTTATCATAAGTAACGAGGGGGGGATAACAGCTTCGAGTTTCATTTTTTATCTGCTCATGTTTTACAGTATTATTAACCCGGCCAAAGAGTTGTCGAAATCTGCTTATTCAGTACAAAGAGGTTTAGCGTCTATGGATCGTATCGATAAAATATTGTCTGCCGAGAACAATATAAAATCGCCTGAAAGCCCGGTTAAGTTATCTTTCAATGAAAAAATAGAGTACCGCAATGTTTGGTTCCGTTACAGAACCAGATGGGTGCTCGAACAAATCAATCTTGAAATTCCGAAAGGAAAAACCGTGGCGCTGGTAGGTCAATCGGGCTCCGGAAAATCGACTATGGTCGACCTTCTGCCTCGTTTTTACGACATCAACGACGGTCAGATATTGATAGACGGGGTGGATGTCCGCGAAGCAGATGTGTACGATTTGCGTTCCTTGATGGGGAATGTCAATCAGGAAGCTATATTATTCAATGATACATTTTTCAATAACATTGCATTCGGTGTTGAAGAAGCTGCTATGGATCAGGTAGTGGAAGCGGCAAAAATAGCGAATGCCCACGAATTCATAATCGCTTCGGAAGATGGGTATAATACCAACATCGGAGACCGCGGCTGTAAGTTGTCGGGAGGACAGCGCCAGCGTGTCAGCATAGCCCGTGCCATCTTGAAAGATCCCCAGATTTTAATTCTTGACGAGGCTACATCCGCTTTGGATACCGAATCGGAAAGGCTTGTGCAGGAGGCACTTGAAAATCTGATGCGCAACCGTACCACCATTGTCATAGCACATCGTCTTTCCACTATTATTAATGCAGACGAAATATGCGTAATGCACGAGGGGAAAATTGTAGAAAGGGGACAGCATACAGAGCTATATAACCTGAATGGATTGTACCGGAAACTGTGTGATATGCAGCATTTTTAATTTTTAAGTTAAATATGAGTATTAAATACTTTTAATTGCTAGGAAATAATTTTTTAATCTATTTCTTTTGTAAAAGTTTTTACGTTATCCTGAATCTTACCTTTTAGCTATCATTATAGAGATCAATAGATAATAAGCAACAAGCAAAACAGTAAAGTTTGCTTTTGAGATCTCATTTTATCCTTTTAAAACAACAATTATACTGGCTGTCTTTTATTAAAAAAATAAAGGGGGTCTTATGTGTTCATAAGTTAAAAATTGGTTAGACCTCTTAGATCTCCGCTGGTATGTCTCTCTCTTTGTAACCAGCGGAGATTTTTCATATATTTGCTTCATAATTAAAGAATATACGTATGAACAAAGCTGTTTATTCTTTTATAGGTGTTGTGATATATCTTTTCATTGGTTGTAACGGGGAGAAAAAGAGTACACCGTATGATTTCGAACAGATAAATCAAAAAGGCGAACTTACTATCATTACACTAAACAGTTCCACTTCTTATTTCATATACAAAGACGAACCGATGGGTTATGATTATGATCTGGCAAAAGAGTTTTGCGATTATCATGGTCTTAAACTGAATGTTGTAGTAGCGGAAAATTCGACGCGTCTGCTCGAGATGTTGTCAAAGGGAGAAGGTGATTTGGTGGCAAATACCATATCCATACAGAATGAACTTAAAGATTCGGTACTTTATTGCGGTTTGGAGCAGGTGTCCCGTCAGATACTTGTACAACGTAGCGGCAGAAAAGGCGAGATGGTACGGGATGTGACCCAGCTCATAGGAAAAGAAGTATATGTGAAGCACGATACCAAATACCACAGAAGGTTGAAAAATCTTGATGATGAACTTGGCAACGGCATTGTCATAAGGGATATCGAGAAAGATACAGTAACTGTAGAAGACCTGATAGCTATGGTTTCCAGAAAAGAAATAGATTATACGGTAGCAGACGAATACATTGCATTGCTCAATAAAACATATTTCCGCAATCTCGACGTTACTACGCCTCTCAGCTTCAACCAGCGTTCTTCGTGGGCGGTGCGAAAAGATATGCCGCAATTGGCAAAAGCCCTGGATGATTGGTTTGAAGAGAATAGCGGTAAGCCTGTTTACCGGGCAACTATCAAAAAATATTTCGAATTAAGTAAAAGGCTGCCGGATAGCCTGGAGGGTGAAATTTTGGTTCGTTTACCCGATGGAGCCATTTCAGTTTTTGATTCTATATTCCGGAAACATGCTCCGACTGCGGGTTATGACTGGCATTTATTGGCTGCTGTTGCATATCAGGAATCTCATTTCAGGACAGACTTGTCTTCTTGGGCAGGAGCTGTCGGACTGATGGGGCTGATGCCGCGTACGGCTCAGCTTTACGGAGTAGAAGGGGAGGAATTGGAAGACCCGGATAAAAGCGTAATGGCAGGTGCCAATTATATCAGCTATCTGAACAGATATTTCAGCAAAATAGAAAATCAGGAGGAGCGCGTAAAATTTGTTTTGGCTTCTTATAACGGCGGATTAGGCCATATTACAGATGCACGGGCACTGGCACAAAAATACGGGGATAATCCGGATGTCTGGTTCGGCAGCGTGGAAAAGTACATCGAGCTGAAAAGTAAACCTGAATATTATAACGATCCTGTTGTAAAATGTGGGTATCTTCGCGGGACAGAAGTTGTAAATTATGTGAGGCAAGTCATGCAGCGCTGGTCTCGATATAAATCACCTGAATAAATAGAAGATGAAATTACTTTGTTTTATTTTACTCATCTCTTTCACTTTCCATTCCGTTTCTGCCCAACAGCCGGTTGAGAAAGCTGTGAATACTATTAATGAACAGAATGCCAGATCTATTATCGGTTTTTTAGCCAGCGATGCATTGGAAGGCCGCCGTGCAGGAAGCAATTCCGGAAAAGTTACTGCCGAATATTTAGCATCCTATCTTATTTCGTTAGGTATAGAGCCATTATCAGACAGTTATTTTCAGCAGTTCGAAGCCTACAATGAAGATTTCCAATCGCGGAAAAGGTATACGGTAGAACCCGATTCTATTGTCAAATACAAGCAGAGAGTCCACCGGGTATTGAAAATGCAGAATGTAATAGGTATGATTGGCGGAGTCAATCCGGATGAATACGTCATTGTTGGGGCGCACTATGATCATCTGGGAAAGGATGAGAGCCTGGAAGGAGACCAGATTTACAACGGAGCCGACGACAACGCTTCGGGTGTTTCGGCTGTGATGCAGATTGCCAAAGCCTTTGTCGAAAGCGGAGTAAAACCGCAAAGGAACGTAATTTTTGCTTTTTGGGATGGAGAAGAACTGGGACTTCTCGGTTCCCGGTATTTTACGATGAGCTGCACTTTTACAAACGATATTAAAGGATACCTTAATTTTGATATGATAGGCAGGAATAACGATGAATCCCAGCCAAAGCATGTTGTATATTTTTATTCGGAGCAACATCCTGTTTTCGGAAACTGGCTGAAAGACAGTATCCGGAAATACGGGTTGAATCTCGAACCCGATTACAGGCCTTCGGACAATTTGCTGGGAGGAAGTGATAACCGCTCTTTTGCCCGTTACGATATTCCCGTTATCTGGTATCATACCGACGGGCATCCTGATTACCACAAACCAAGTGACGAGGCCTCCCATATAAATTGGGGAAAATTGGTAGACATAACCAAAGCTGCTTTTCTGAATATGTGGAATCTGGCTAACGAAAAAAATTACTGATACATGGAATTCAGGAAAAGAGTTGAAATAACGAAACCGGATTTTTTTATAGATCACCATTCGCGCATTGCGCTCCTGGGATCTTGTTTTGCAGAAAACATCGGCAATAAATTGCAGGACAATAAATTTAATGTTCATGTCAACCCTTTCGGTATTCTATATAATCCGTCTTCCATTGCTGCAGCCTTACACAGGCTTGTAACCGGAACACCTTTTTCTGAAAATGAACTCAGAGAGAACAACGGACTGTTTGTAAGCATGATGCATCATGGTTCTTTTTCGAGACAAACGAAAGAGGAAGCATTAAAAGCGATCAATAATTCTTTACAGACTGCATCTGTCGGTTTGAAGGAGGCGGATATATTAATCTTGACATTCGGTACAGCATATATATATATGCTTAAGGAATCGGGTACAATTGTTTCCAATTGCCATAAATTTCCGGCATCCATGTTTGACAGGAAAAAATTGTCTGTAGCATCTATTACTGATTCATGGAGAAGTACCATTGAGGAGCTAAGAGAGATAAATCCTTCCCTGAAAATACTTTTTACGGTGAGTCCTGTGCGTCATTGGAAAGATGGGGCACATAACAACCAGCTGAGCAAGGCGGCATTATTATTAGCTATCGATGAATTAATACATAGCTTCGAAGGTATATATTATTTCCCCTCTTATGAAATCATGATGGACGAATTGAGGGATTATCGTTTCTTTGCCGAAGATATGATACATCCTGCAAATGCAGCAATAGACTATATATGGGAGGTTTTTTCAGATACTTACTTCGATGAAAAAACCAGGCAGATCAATAAAGAATGGGGGATTATACACAGGGCTGTCGGGCATCGTCCTTTAATCCTAGTACGGAAGAACATAAACAATTTTTAAGGCAAACTTTGTTAAAGGTCAATGAATTACGAAAAAAATACCCGTACTTTGAATTAGAAAAAGAGATAGAGCTGCTTACTCAG
>DQAM01000038.1:689-5546 GCA_003523545.1 Dysgonomonas sp. | reverse complement strand
GTTTTCAGGAATAAATCTTCTTCAATTTCATATTCTATCTTTACTCTTTCCTCATAAGAAAAGAAGGTTTTGATGTCATCGAATAATTTATTTATGGATATATGTTTAAAATCGGGTTCGAAAGATTCCATCTGGTTTTTGGCCCAAAGTAGAAGGTTTTCCATATCGGTATAAAGCTGGTTGGCTGCTTTGGAAGTCTTTTGATCCAGCATTTTTTCTTCTTCCTTGGATATGATGTCTGGATTTGAAGCCTTCAGATCCAGATAACTGATCAGGCTTGCAATAGGTTGTTTCAAATCGTGGTTGAGGATGATGAAAAGTCGTGACTTTATTTCGTTGGCTTTTTCGAGTTTTTTGTTGGTTTTCCTTTTTATATATACCTGATGTATTAAAAGTAAGGCTATAATTACCAATAGAATAGATATGATGATGGTGGAGATTATAATCTTTCTTTGGTTTTCCAGTTCCAATGTTTTTATTTCCTCTTTTTCTGCAGTAAGTACAGATGTTTCTGCAGCCTTGATCAGATTGTATACGATTAAATGTTTTTTGCGGGGAGGCACACTTTCATAAGTAAGTTTAATCCACCTTACATAATTGAAATAACTGTATGGAGCTATAGAAGATGCATCTCCCAGGTATATATTTGTCATAATCCTCAATACAGAAGCATAATTGTTCCCATAATCCAGATAAGTCAAAGCTTTGGCGTAATAATATTTGGATGAACCTTTTTCATCCTGGTAACGGTATACGTCGCCAACAAACATGTATGCATCGGCAATTAGCTTCTGCCTTTCCGATTCATCGTCCATAGGGGCTGTCTCTGCTGTATGAAGGCATTTCTCGGCATATTCTTTTGCCTGATCGTGCTTTCCTGACCAGGAGTAAGTATTGGAAAGGATCCCATATGCATATACAAGCAATTCGATGTCTTCACAATATTTTACCGCAAGCTCGAAATATTTAATGGTATTTTCCCTGTCGTTCTGATAAAAATAATACCATCCGAAATCAGAATAGAAAATCCCCATTTCAGGTTCCATATTTAATCTTTTAGCCAGATCGAGGCCTTCCTTCATGTATTTAAGCTGGCTTTTGGAGCCGTCGGGATAGAGTACCGACAGATCCACAAGTTTCCTGACGACCAGACTATCGTTGTCTGCATCTTCGATTTCTTTCTGTAATAACTCAATTTCTTTCTGCACGTAATTTTCATTTGAAATTAAAGAATTACAAATAGAAAAGAAACATATGAAGCAAAAAAATATGGTTTTTGTTTTATTCATTTATACTTTCCGGCCGGGATATTATAAGATACGTTTGTTGTTTTTTATCTGGCAACTCCCGATAATTTCAAAGGTGCATTTATTAGTTCGATTAATGCTTTTTTATAATTTCCTCCCAATGGTAAAGAAACTCCGTTTTCGAGGAGGATTTTGTCGGGACTGATCTGTTCTATTTTACTTTTCTTTACAGCATAACTTTTATGTATGCGTACATAATCGTTGAAGTGGTTGGTCCGCAGAAGGCTTCCTATATTCCCATGTATAGTTACAGTCTTATTATTGTGTAGGACTATTTTTGTGTAATCCTTCAATGCTGCCAGGTAAACTATATCGTGTTGGTTTACATTCACATAACTTGTTCCCGATTTCAGCATGATTATATCCTGTTCCGAGTCGCTGCCGTAAGCCTGTGCAATGTAGTTTATCTCCAGGTATTGACGTATGTTCTCGACACAGGTATGAAGCCTGTCTTTGGAAAGAGGTTTGAGCAGGTAATCTTTAGCTTTCAGGTCAAAACCGTTAAGCGCAAATTCTGAATGGGATGTAGTGAAAACCGGGCATTTGACCTTGTTGCCTACTCTTTTCAGGAATTCGAGACCATTTATATTGTCCATTTCGATATCGAGGAAGAGTATATCGGCGTCATTTTTTTCGAAAAAAATCAGTCCGTCTTCCGGTACCGAAAACGTCGCTTTATTCACAAGGAACGGGTAGTCCTTAAGGTAAAGCGATAGTATAAGCCTGTCTGTGTCATTATCGTCTACAATGACATATTTGAAAACGTTCTTCATTCTCCCTCCATTTTGATATAAAAATAAACCCCTCTATTTCAAGTTTTATCCAAAAATAATATAAAAAATAGAAATAAACACAATTTTAATATATTTTGATTAAAGTATGTATGTTCATAGGTTTTATCTATTTCTAATCATATGTTTGATTATTAGGTGTTTATGCTAAACGGATGATGAAAATTTATATTTTACTTTGATTTTTAAAAGATTTTTTTACAACGAACATTGTGTTTTTTTATACGAAATACCCGATTTGGTATAATATATAAATAAAGGGTCGTTATATATAATAAAAAATTGAATTTTGAAACTCAAAACTATCTTTGTATTGTCAGAATGGATAAGGGCACATGTAGATGTGTTAATTATAGAACAACAAATTTAAATCAATTTTTTAACAAAGGCAAAATATCAAGGTGTTTGTGCTGTTGAATAGGGAAAGTGAAATTCCACAAAATATAAGAGAAGCGAAAAAAGTGATTACATAACTTATTTTATATTGGGAGAAAGGATAAGAAAAAAGGTTTAATGTAAAAGAAATTATGAAAAAAAGAAATTTATTTTTAATTCTTGGGTGTTTATTCTTAATTGCTTTGCCGGGAAAAGCGCAGGTAACTATAGGAAGCGATGCGAAACCTCTTGATGGAGCGTTGTTGCAATTAAAAGAAAACGAAAACGGAGCAACACAGGCTAATTCAAAAAAGGGATTGTTACTCCCCCGTGTTTCACTTACTTCAACAACGGATATGTCTGGAATAGAAGGTATGTCAGCAACCAATCAGGCTTCATATAAAGGATTATTAGTATATAATGTCTCTACAGCTGTCCCTTCCGGTACTTATGTATGGACAGGTGACAAATGGCATTTATTAGAGAATGCTGATTCGTTCAGTTTAACGGCTAGTAATGGGATATTATATAGCGGTGGTGCTGTGAAATTAGGAGGAGCGCTTACTGAGGCGACAACAACTATTACAGCTGATAATAAAGCTTTGATTTTTGAAACAAAAAATATTCCGCTTAATGATCCAAATAAAGGTATTATAATCAGAGGGCTTTCAGAGCAATCTTATGGTACTTCAAAAGCGTTGGTTGCAGATATTAACACTGGTAAGTTAGGTATATCTGCTGTAGTGCCCGCTTCGTTAGCTTTTTATCAATCAAGTGATGAAACAGAACTCCCTCAGATTAATACAGGTGCAGTACAAGTAGTTCCTTGGAATGTAACCGGTAGTGATGAAATTTACAATAACCTTGTGGATTTTGATGCAGCAGAACAGTCTTTTGTAATGAAAGAAGGAGGAAAAATAGAGATTAGTGCTATGTTAGGTTATCTCGGCGGAGGTAGAAATCCAGCTACAGGTGCGCATCCTATTGCAAATTATCAGATTATTGTAAATGCTACTTTACAAATGAAGAAGGCAACGGCTTGGAATTATGATACCTTTGGTAACCCGATAGAAGCAACAGCATGGGAAACTGACTATACTGATTACTCATCTGTTCGCGGAGTATATGTAGGTGCAGTGCATTACTATCGTAATACTCTGAATATACCTCCAGCGATGGCTCAAGCGAATGTCGGTGATAAAATAAGGCTGGTAGTATTGAGACCGGAAGACCAAAACAATCCTGGTGGCTTTTTAGGTGATACTCATTTTATTCAAAATAGAGGTATTGTTAGGCCGTGGGGTACAAAGTTTAGTAAGTCTATAAAAATAGTTCTTCAAGGACCATAAAAATATACATGAATAGAGATAAAAACGAAAAATACTTTTTCATAAATTTTTCCCTATAATTTTTATCCCCCCCTACCCAGATCCTAATCTGTGAAGAATACAGGTCTGGGATGGATAACAATTTTAAACCGAAAAAGTAACAAATGAATTATTTGAAGATATATTTCAGTTATAGTAACAAACAGAATAGAGGGAAATAACAACAACAAAAAATCTTAATTAAGAAAAGAAAGGTGAACCGTCCGGCTCACCTTTTCTTTTCTTATAAATCACAATTCTATCTTTTTTATTATATCATCCCCTGGGTCTTGAAATATTTTTCTACTAATCCTTATTAACTCCTGTGCTCACAGCATTTATATTCAATGTGCTTTTATTAACCATAAGTAGATTCTTTGCAAAATCTGTTGCAGAAGAAATCTCTCTTAGAAATCCAACGTATAACAATAAATATATGTAAGATTAATATTTTTAAATGATTGATTAAATGTTTTTCTTGTGAAGAACAAGCAGCTGCTTTAGCTAAACAAGATGGTCATGGAGGAGTTAAGTAAACTCTACATTCAATTTTAATTTAAAAACTTTTGGATTTATACATCAAAACATATTTTTCAAAAAAGGAGTTTTTTTAAGAACATACTTGCAGACCAGCCAGGAAGCGGCGCTTGTTACAATTACACTTAAAATACATTTGATCCAGATGGGAATATCAAATGCATCGATTCGGGATAAAAAGGCGAACATCAGAGGAAGATGTATCCAGTAAATGCCATACGAATAAGGTGCTGCATCTACCAAGAAATCAGACAACCGCGTATTCTGTAGTTTTAATGCAATCAGAAGAGCATACATAAGAGCCGAAAATGCACCAATATTATTAAATATTGCATTAATGATGCTCCATGAAGAATCGTGATAAGGAATATAGCCTTTCAGGATCATGTAAAAAGCGATAGAGGTTATTGCCGATATCCTCCAAAAACGGATGTCGGGCATCCAGCCGCCTTCTTTGAACCAGTTCTGCCGCCATGCATA
>DQAM01000038.1:0-497 GCA_003523545.1 Dysgonomonas sp. | reverse complement strand
CTGCCGCCATGCATAAATTCCCAGTATAAACATGCATATATGCATGGTTATCTTGGCAGGCTGTATCTTTATGACATATGCAATTTTTATCCAATCGCTGAAAGTGGTTATATATTTCTCGCTTAAGAATGTAAATAATCCTGAAATAATAATCAATGTGATTAATAATAAAAAAGGTTTTTTAGCGGCAGCCGCATCCGGCTTGGTGACCGGACGGAAAAAATATGCATACAGGCTGTAGAAGAAAAAGAAAAGGAATAATACCATCAAATACCAAAGGTGTGACGGATAAAAGAAGAAATAGGAGGGATCTTCTTTCAATAAATTAAGAATAGAGCTTAATGAATCTCCTGTAAATAGGGGAACAAGAGGTAAGACAAACACCGTTCCAATTATCCAGGGTAATAGTATATGGATGAATTTTTCTTTTAAAAAAATCCATAATCCTTTTTTCAGGTAAGATGAAGGGGTAAAATAACCCGAAATAAAAAAGAGAA
>DQAM01000379.1 GCA_003523545.1 Dysgonomonas sp. | reverse complement strand
GGAAGACTGGGTATTTACTAAAGATACCGCACGCGACCGACTTTTAAAGCATTTTGAGACCAAAAACCTCAAAGGCTACGGGGTAGAAGACATGGCTGACGGAATAATTGCGGCTGGGACAATACTCACCTATCTGGATATAACCCAGCACAACCATTTGGGGCATATTACGACGCTTTCCCGCATCGAAGAGGATAAATATGTGAGGCTGGACAAATTTACCATCCGCAGCCTGGAGATCGTGTCGACTATGAACGACGGGGGAAAATCTCTTCTCGACATTATAGACAAAACCATATCGCCTATGGGTGCAAGGATGCTCCGCCGCTGGCTTGTTTTCCCGCTAAAGAATGCCGACCGGATAAACGAACGCCTGGATGTCGTCGAATATTTTTTCCGCGATCCAGAACTAAAAAAGATGCTGGAGGAACAGCTTTCCCTCATCGGGGATCTGGAACGTATCATTTCGAAGGTGGCTGTAGGCCGTGTAACACCACGGGAAATTGTGCAGTTAAAAGTGGCGCTCAATGCCATTGCTCCAATACAGGAAGCCTTTCTGGCATCTGATGAGCCGAGCTTAAAAAAAATCGGAAATGCGCTCAATCCATGTCCAGAGGTCAGAAACCGCATTGAGAAGGAAGTTCAAAACGAACCTCCTTCCCTGCTAAACAAGGGTAATGTAATAAAGGACGGGGTAAGTGAAGAACTGGATCGTCTCCGCACCATTGCTTATTCCGGAAAAGATTACCTCATACAGATACAGCAGCGTGAAATAGAAAGCACCGGAATCCCTTCCCTGAAAATCAGTTTCAATAATGTTTTCGGATACTATATCGAAGTACGCAATGCCCATAAGGACAAAGTTCCTGAAAACTGGATAAGAAAACAGACATTGGTTAATGCCGAACGGTATATCACACAGGAGTTAAAAGAATACGAAGAGCAAATACTTGGAGCCGAGGAAAAGATTTTGGCACTTGAAACGGCTATCTTCAACGAATTGGTTAATTCCCTTTTGGAATATATACCAGCCATTCAAACCAATGCAAACCTCATAGCTCAAACAGACTGCCTTCTTTCGTTTGCAAAGACTGCACAGGAAAACAAATATATCCGTCCTCAGATTTCCGATTCGGATGAACTGGAAATAAAAGCAGGCAGGCATCCGGTTATCGAAAAACAGCTTCCAATCGGAGAACAGTATATCGCCAACGATGTATATCTGGATAATAAGTCGCAGCAAATTATCATTATTACAGGGCCTAATATGGCAGGTAAGTCCGCCCTGCTCCGGCAGACAGCCCTTATCACGCTAATGGCTCAGGCGGGAAGCTATGTGCCGGCCGAAGCGGCCCGTATCGGCCTTGTCGATAAGATTTTTACCCGCGTAGGGGCATCCGACAACATCTCCCTCGGCGAATCAACCTTCATGGTAGAAATGAACGAAGCTTCGGATATCCTTAATAACTTGTCGGAACGCAGCCTGGTATTGTTTGACGAATTAGGGCGTGGAACCAGCACTTATGACGGTATATCCATAGCCTGGTCTATTGTGGAATACATACACGAGCATCCGAAAGCACGGGCAAAAACCCTTTTTGCCACCCACTACCATGAACTGAACGAGATGGAGAAATCTTTCAAAAGGATTAAGAACTATAACGTATCGGTAAAGGAAATAGATAATAAAGTGATTTTCCTCCGCAAACTGGTGAGAGGAGGCAGCGAACACAGTTTCGGTATACATGTGGCCAAGATGGCAGGTATGCCGCAAAGCATAGTTAAACGGGCGGATGATATTCTGAAGCAACTCGAATCAGATAACCGGAAACAGGGCATCTCGAAAAAACCAATCAAAGATATCAGTGAAAAAAGAGAAGGTTATCAGCTGAGCTTTTTCCAGCTCGATGATCCGGTGTTAAGCCAGGTTCGTGACGAAATAAATAATCTGGACGTAAATAACCTAACCCCGATGGAAGCGCTCAACAAACTGAATGAAATAAAAAAGATTGTTTCCGGTAAATAATCAGATAAAGAAGACTTCAAAGAATCTCAGTTATAAATCTTTCTACCGCATCGGCAAAAGCAGGCCACGAAAGGCGTTTTTTCTCTTCTTTGAGATTGAGAATGTATTCTTTCTGTAAATCCGGATTGGTAAAATACTTATTTATAGCACCGGCTATAGAGTCCGGAGAAATATCGTCTACTACCAATCCTATACCTGATGATAGTATGCTTTGTCCAAGTGCCCCCGCATTAGTAGATATTACAGGGGTTTCCAGCTGAGTTGCAACAGCAAGGACTCCGCTTTGTGTTGCCGAACGGTAAGGCAGGATCAAAACATCCGCTGCCGAAAAAAGGGTTCCTACCATTTCGTCCGGAATATACTGCTGGAGAGCTTTTATATTATCCTTTAATGGGGAAGCGGTTATAAGATTATCGTATTTATCAAAATCCTCATAACTCTCTCCGGCTATTATCAATTGGTAACTGTCATCCAAATAAGACATAGCCCGGATTAATATATCCAAACCTTTATATTCACGTATCAGTCCGAAGAAAAGCAATGTTTTCTTTTTCGGGTCTATCCCAAGACTCTTTCTTGCTTCTTCCGGAGACATAGTGATTTTGTACTGGTCATATATAGGATGTGGAGACAGCATTATTTTTGCCTGCGGAATTAGTTTCAGCATATCCTGCTTTACAGGTTCGCTCAGCACAATGAATCCATCGCACCGGTTGAAGAAAAACCGTGCAAATGCCGCATCAAAAAAACGTTTTTCGTGAGGAATCGCATTATGTATCAATCCGACAACTTTTATCTTTTTATGGAGAAGACGGCAAACAATACCATATACAGGTGCCAGAAGAGACATCCAGTAAGGAATAATCAATACATCAGGGGAAAAACGATTTATTCTCTTTGCTGTAGTACTATACGTAAAAGGATTGATTGTACTCAATACTCTTTCATTGGGGACAGGTAGTGCTGCATCACCGTCTTGCACAAATTGAGTTTTTCCGGGGAACAGCCATCCGGGGTAAAGGGTTTTATATGAAAAAGCTTTTACTTCGTTTTTTTGAGATAGCTCCGGATATAAGCGTCCACTGAATTGCGACATCCCTCCCCGAAACGGATAAAAAGGAGATAGAATAGCTATTTTCATTTCATATTCTGTGTTGTCCTCTGGTATGATTTGCTTTCTGACTATTGGTATTTCCTATACCATTTAAAGTCTCATCCTGTAAATTTGTTGTACCGGATTCTGAAACAGGCGCATCTGTAGACTCTTGCGGTTGACTTTTCTCATTGATAATCTCCGGTTCCGGCTTTATAGTATCCTGTTTAATATATGAATATATCTTCTCAATGATAGTTTCATTTTTAATCCGTGTAAGGCATGCATAATCACCCCGAGCACATGGAATTTCACCATACACAGAACATGGCCGGCATTCGATTTCTGTCTGTATCGCATCTTCTTCTTTCTGACCGAAACCATAAAACCCAAGATGAGGATGAGTGGCACCCCAGACTGAAACAACCGGGGTCTCCACTAACGATGCCAGATGCATATTAGCCGAATCCATCGAAAGCATTACATCGAGATAGGAAATGAGCAACAACTCATTTATGAGGTTTATTTTACCGGACACACTTTTTACCTGAGGATATTTACTTTCCCACGAATCCAGAATTTTCTTTTCGTTTACTCCTGCACCGAAAAGAAAGACTGTAACGTCCGGATTTTTTATCAATGTGCGGAGAATCTCTTCCGTCCTGTCCAATGGATATATTTTTTCCTTATGCTTAGAGAAAGGTGCTATTCCAACCCACTTCCCTTTTTTTTCTGTAACTATCGCCCGTAAAGAATACAGGGATTTTTCATCGAATTCAAAAAAGTTGCGGAATACCATTTCCGCCTCAAATCCTAACCTTTGAAATACATCCATGTACCTGTCGGTGGTAGGAACCAAAGGAGGATTCACTGTTTTGGATGCTATCATAGCCTGCTTTTCGGCACGTCCCTTATCTATGTGGCGTACTTTTTTGCCGAGGGTCAGCATCCATTTTCTCAGCAGTTTTGTTCGTAATACGTCATGCACATCGGCCACATGGGAAAATCCGTAACCTCCGACTTTCATCATCAGCCGCATAGTTCCCCCTAAGCCGGAGTGCTTCTTTTTGTCAAATGTTATCGCATGAATATTGAATCCCAGATTTTCGAATAAAGGTGCAAATGCTTTACGGGTTAAAACGACAAAGCGATCCTGCGGATATCTGGCGGCTACAGAAAAGACAACCGGCACTAACATCGCAACATCCCCGAACGATGAAATCCGGGTGATCAGAACTTTAGCCATTTATTTTCTTATTTATTATCTTTTTTCCCGTATAAGACCGGATTCAAATTGGGGTCGTTATACATTTTCATTTGCTTATATACTTTCATATATTTCTCACCGGACTCTATGTCTTCCAACAATTCTGTAATAGCTGTAGAAAGGTCTTTACGCTGTTCGTAAAGCACACCCAGTTTAGTATTACATTGTTCACGGTGCGTGCCGCTTACATCCTCTCTTTCGACTTCAGCTTTCATATGAAATATTTTCAAAGCCAGAATAGAAAGCCTGTCGATAGCCCATGCAGGACTCTCCGTGTTGATCTTAGCATTAGCTTTTGGTGATATGTCCTTATATTTATCGAGGAAATAGCTATCTATCAACTCAACCAGATCCGTTCTTTCTTGATTTGACTTATCTATCCTTCTTTTTATCTGAAGCGCCGTCACCGGGTCGATAGAAGGCTCCCTGATGATATCCTCAAGATGCCATTGCACAGTATCTATCCAATTCTTAAGATACAGAAGGTTTTCGATAGTTCTTTCAGGATATGGATTTTCAATAGCAGTATCCACATGGTCTGTTTCGTGGTATTTTACTATTACAGCATCAAAAATATTATTGGACAAATCTGTGAAGTTCATTTTAATATCTCTTTAGTATGTACAAATATAAATAATTTATCTGAAGGAAATGACAATTATCGACGAAAGCAGTCGTTAAAATGAGAATTATCGACAAACGGCATTATTATTATACGATCATTGTCTTTCCGCCCAGTTTTCCCTGTCCAGATTACGGTAGTTAATCGCCTCTGCCAGATGAACCGGTAATATTTTATCGGATTCGTTCAGGTCAGCAATTGTCCGGGAGACTTTCAGTATCCTGTCATATGCCCTTGCCGATAAATTGAAACGATTCATCGCCATTTTTAATAATTCTAGCCCATCCTTGTCAGGCAGGGCATACTTCTGCATAAGCTTTGAGGACATCTGCGCATTACAATGTACGGAATCAACATTTTTAAACCTTTCTGCCTGAATTTCCCGTGCCCGGATTACTCTTTTTCTTATTTCTTCGCTTTTTTCGGAAATTGCCGATGCTGAAATCTTATCGAACGGAACCGGTACAATCTCGATCTGAATATCTATCCTGTCCAATAAAGGGCCTGATATTTTATTCAGATATTTCTGGACGATGCCCTGCGAACAGACACATGTTTTCTCAGGATGATTGTAATACCCGCAAGGACATGGATTCATCGAAGCTACCAGCATAAAACTGGCGGGATACTCTACTGCAAAGCGTGACCGCGAAATTGAAATAGACCTGTCTTCCAAAGGCTGGCGAAGAACTTCAAGAACACTCCTGTTGAATTCGGGAAGCTCATCGAGAAACAGCACTCCGTTATGCGCCAGGCTTATTTCTCCGGGCTGGGGATATATACCCCCTCCAACCATAGCCACGTCTGAAATAGTATGGTGGGGCGAACGGAACGGACGGACAGCCATCAAAGATATTTCTGTATTTATCTTACCGGCTACACTGTGAATTTTGGTTGTTTCGATTGCTTCATCCAACGTAAGCGGCGGCAATATAGACGGAATACGCTTAGCCATCATAGACTTTCCTGCACCCGGAGGCCCGACCATAATAATATTGTGGCCGCCTGCGGCAGCTACCTCGATGGCTCTTTTTACATTCTCCTGACCTTTAACATCCGCAAAATCGAAATCGAAAATCTGCTGGTTTTTTGAAAATTCTTCTTGTATATCGACTATAAAAGGAGTAAATCTTTCTTCCTTATTGAAAAACCGGACCACTTCCGAGATATTATCTACCCCATATACCTCCAAGCCTTCAACTACGGCCGCTTCCCTTACATTTTTCTTAGGCAGCACCAGTCCCGAAAACCCTTCTTCCCTGGCTTTTATCGCTATCGGCAAAGCTCCTTTTATAGGAAGAATGGAACCGTCGAGAGACAGCTCTCCCATCAGCATATATTTATCGAGGATATCCGTTTCTATGGACCCGGAAGCAGCTAATATGCCGATAGCAAGGGGCAGGTCATAAGCCGAACCTTCCTTTCTTATATCAGCCGGCGACATATTGATGATTACCTGCTGACGGGGAAATTTGTATCCGTTGACCTGCAAAGCAGACTGTATACGTTCATGGCTCTCTTTTATAGATGCATCGGGCAATCCTACCAGCATAAATTTAATGCCTTTAGAACAATTTACCTCTATCGTTATCAAAGTCGCACTTACGCCCTGTACCGCAGCTCCATAAACTTTTACCAGCATATATCGTAATTCTTAATCCTTACTCCTATTCTTTTACAAATATAAAATAAAAGAGAGATTTTCAAATAAAATCCCTCTTTTATAAATATCTATCATTTAAATATGCTCTACTTTTCTTTTTTCGCAAATTTCACTTTCAGGGAATCAAGTTCAACACCCCTCTCCTGAATCAATCCTTCTTTAGATATGAGGATCATATAAGGAGCTGATGTCACATTGTATTTTTTCACTTCTTTTGAATTCCACTTTTTACCGTCGAGCAACACTGTCCATTTCAAAGATTTTGCCGTTTCCACCGTATGCGGATCGGGCGATTTAGGATTATCGTCTATTACGATAGATACAAATTGCACACTATCTTTCAATGCCTCCTGGGTATCTTTAAGTTTATTAAAATAAACGGTATTGGTTGGAGAATCTTTCAGGTCGAAAATCAGAAGCACCGGCTTTCCCCTGAGATCTGTCAGCTTGACATTCTTACTTCTTATATTTTTCAGCTCTATCTCAGGAGCGACAGCACCCACAGCCGAAACTTTCACTTTATCATAATAAGCCTTCAGATCGGTTGTCATATAAAAATTAGCCGCAACTCCTTTGAGTTTCTCAATATCTTCACCCAGCGCCTCTACAGAAATATTATTTATAGAATAATTATTCATTAAAATAACACTGGCTATTTTCGTAGGATTCTGGTCTACGTATTCCCTTACACTCCGGCCCAACTGTAAATTTATATTTCTCAATTCTGCCGGATCCAGGTTTTCATTTTTACTTAGTATACGGTGTCTCGATTGAAGTAGACTTGCATTGCGGACATTGAATTCGTTTATATCGTCATTCACCTGTCCGCCCTTTACTTCTATCAGATCGGCCTGCACGGCATCCCCTTTTATCCTGACATTATAACCGGGTTCTACTAACATACTTACTGGAGCAGTCTCCTTCCCGATATACAATGCCATCATAATAGCCTCATCTACCGTACCGTTATAAGAGAATTCTCCTTTTTCGTTTATACTTATGGTGTCGAGTACCAACGAGTCGCTGGTAATTTCTTTTATAAGGGCAATTTTATCGACAGACAAATTATCTATTTTCCCTTCAATGCTAAAATTCGTATTGGTCTTCTTTTCACAGGAAGACATATTTAATCCTAAAAGAATAAGGATTATACCTGCAATTATATGGAATGTGGTTTTCAAAACTTCGTAAATTAACCTTTTCTTATTTTATTGAAAAAATATAAACAAATATTATACCTTATAACCAACGGCGCTTGCAACATTTATTTACAGTACAAATATAACAATATATTTAATTTATTATTGCATTTTTTGCACATTTTTAACATGTGGATTATTTTTTTTTTTTAGTAAAAAGAA
>DQAM01000387.1:5203-11613 GCA_003523545.1 Dysgonomonas sp. | reverse complement strand
AGAGTAAACTATTTTCCCCAAGATAAATATTTGTCAGGCCGGGACAGGCTTCGAAATTCACTGACCTTAATTCAGGCAATCCGCCCAATTGGATAAACGTAAGATTTGTTTTTCTCAGTTCCAATATACGAATGGAATCATTCATTGACAGATCCAAATCTCCAGAAGAGAGCGGACCATTGATATACAATTCTCCTAATTTTAAAGGAACAGATAAATTATTCAAGGTTAATTCTTGCTGAGAAGAACCGCAGGACAACACCCTTAACTCACGGCAATCTTTCATATCGAGTTCTGTGAGGGGTTGATCTTCGCAGTATAGTTTTCTGAGCCTATTACAGTCTGTCAAGATGAGTTCTGAGATGGAATTATCTCCTGATCCGGATAATAATAAAGCTCTTAATTGCAAAGCCTTCACTTTGATATCATAAGCGCCCGGGTTTGTATAAGTATAAGATAAAGCCTTTATCGAATCGGTTTCTCTTATGTCTCCGAAAAACATATATTCTCCCAAGGGTGAACCGTCACCCCAGTCAATTACCATTTCTTTAGCCTGCAAAGTATACTCGAATAGTGACTGGTTGGAAGCCGTTTCAAATTTAATAGTGGCTGTTTCTGCCTGTACATCAGGCTGCGAAAGGTAAGAATAATTATCCTCCCCATCCCCGCAGGAAGCCACAAATAAAATTACCAATAAAAATATTACAACGTCTTTCATCTGAGTGATTTTAATCGAACAATCCCAAATTTACTTTTTAAATACGAGATAAACAGCGACTACCATCAAAATAAAAGCTAAAATATGATTCCACCGGAAAGTTTCGTTCCTGAAAACCACCGTAGTAAAGACTACAAACACTGTAAGACTTACTACTTCCTGGATAATCTTCAATTGTATCAGCGAAAAAGGCCCTCCGTTTTCATCATAACCTATGCGGTTTGCAGGTACCTGAAAGCAATATTCAAAAAAAGCGATGCCCCAGCTGATAAGAATTACTCCTATCAGCGGAAGGGAAGCAAACCATGAAAAGTCTTTCATCCGCAGGTGCCCGTACCAGGCAAAAGTCATAAATATATTGGAAGCAATAAGCAGTAAAATCGTATAAAGAGAGGTCATATATTATTATCTTTAATTTTTCCGGGTGCAAATGTAGAATAATTTAAAGGAAAAAAATTACATTTGACTATCTAATTTTTAACGGAATATAGTTATGAAAAAACAAACCGTTTTACTGATACTTTTGTTCGTCTGCGTTTTTAATTTAACAGCCGGCAACAATGACGAATTACGTTTAATTATACCCGATATGCCTGTTGTATCCAGCAGTCTCTATACATCCGTAATTTTTCTGGACGATAGGCCGGACTACGAATTTGAAAGAATAAAAATAGACAGCAGATCGTTTAACAGCCAGCTCAACAGCCTGATGCTTAAAATAACAGACAGGACAGCCCGAAACGGTACTTTATTTTTCCAACTGCGCAATCTCAGCCTCAGCAAGAATAAGGGATTAGGCGATTATTCGCATCTCCGTGTAACTTTTTATCATAAGATAGATTCTGATTATTTTTTTATTACTACCGTAGATCAAAAGGTACCGATTAAGAAGACAAAAGAATTTGCTGAAATTATCTCCCGCGAAATTGCCGGATTAATTGCCGGCAATCTGACGAAACCATATACCGACCCTAAATCTTATACCAATGAAGAACTGCGAAATATAGCTTTTCATGAAAAAGCACCTTTGACGGCATACAATACAAATATTTTCGCAGACGGTGTATACCTTAGCTTCTCCGATTTTATAAACCAGACTCCGGAAAGGCGCACCGTCATTCCAAAGTTCAAAAAAAATGAATTGAAAGAAATAAAAATAATCAACCCTGAGAACAAAAAAGAGAGAAAAATATCCCCCCAAAATATTTACGCTGTCGTGGTAGACGGCCAGCCGTACATTGCTACCGATAAAGAATTTCTGCCCTTACGATTCGAAAACGATGAATTTCTTTTTGAAGATGAGATCAGCAATAGTAAAATAGGAGTTTCTCCAGCCGTTTCTGTAGGAATAGGGAGCGGAGGTTATCGCGGAGGCGGTATAGGTATAGGAATCTTCACGCATTCGCAAAAAATGAAAATACTATTCAAAATAGACCATCTTACCGGCGAGTTTATGCCAGTATCTATTCTTGAATAAATACGAATAAAACAACTCTCAGGAAATAAAAAACAAAAGGATAAGCTGGGCAGTAATCAGCCTTAGAAACATAGTAACTGGATAAACTGTTGCATAAGCCACAGCAGGTTCATCGCCCTCGACAGTAGTATTAGCATAATTCAAAGCCATAGGATTCGCCATGCTTCCGCACAGCATACCTACTGTTTTAGAGTATTCAAAACCAAAAACCCTTATAGCCAGTATACCTACCAGCATAACAGGCACCATGGTCAGGCAGAACCCGACTCCTATCCACAACATACCATCACCTTGAAATACTGTCTCGAAAAAATGCCCTCCGGCATCCAGTCCCAGGCAGGCCAGGTACATCACAAGACCTAACTGCCGGAGCATGCGGTTTGCACTCTGCGTCGTATATGTCGCCATCCGGAAACGAGGTCCGAAAGCACCCATAAGGATACCCACAATGATAGGTCCTCCGGCAATACCGAGTTTTATGGGAATACTTACCCCGGGAAAAGGAAACGGTATAGCCCCTAATATCAGCCCCAGAGCAATCCCTACGAAGATAGCGATCAGGTTGGGATTACGTAAACGCTCCAGTTCATCGCCTAATATTTTGGCAACAGCATCTACGGCTGTTTTCTCACCTACCACAGTCAGTTTGTCTCCGATCTGTAAAGCCAAATCACGTGAGGCCAGCAGATCGATTCCTGCCCTGTCTATTCGTGTGATATTAATTCCATAAGTATTGCGAAGCTTTAATGCGCCCAGCTTCACTCCGTTCACCTTACTCTGTGTAACGATGATACGCCGTGAAACAAGATGGCTGTTGTCGATATGATTCCAGTCGATATCTTCTTTGTTCCAATCTACATTTTCCTGCTCTCCAAATAGAATCTTTATATTCTCCACATCCGATTTCACCGATATAATCAGTACATGATCTTTAAGCATCAGTACCGATTCGGAGGTCGGAATCGTCACTTTTCCCTCGCGCCAGATACGTGATATAACGAATTTCTTCGGAGAAAGCTGCATTATCTCTTTGATGGTTTTACCGGATATAGCGGGATTCGTTACGGTAAATTCCCCTACATGTGTAGTTTTATCTTTTTTCTTCTGATTTTCTTCCGCAACCTGTTCTTTGGGTGCTATCACCGAACGCATAAAAGCAATCGCCAGAATCACACCCACCACTCCGAGCGGATATGCGACTGCACAGGCCAGCGCCATGTCGGAAAAACCTTTAGCATCGCCCGGCGAAAGCTGCCGGAAAGTTTGCTGGGCGGCTCCTAAAGCCGGAGTATTGGTCACAGCACCCGAAAATATACCCATCATATTGGGCATGGAAATATCTGTAGTATAATAAAATACTACACACATCAGAAGTCCGGTCAGTACGACGGCGATAGCCAGAAGATTTAGACGCAAACCGCCTTTTTTGAGGGAAGAGAAAAATCCCGGGCCAACCTGTAAACCGAGTGAATATACAAAGAGGATAAGACCGAAGTTTTGCGCGAAATAAAGCATATCCGCATTGAGGTCAGGTTGGAAATGACCGACCACTATACCCACAAAAAAAACAAAGGTTATCCCTAATGAAATATTAAAGATTTTGATTTTCCCCAATTGAAGCCCGATTGCAGAAATCGCGGAGATAAGAATGATGGCCTGCACCATCGAAGGCTCTGAGAGCGTATCCAATAACCAATCCATAAACAGTCTGTTATTCAGCCTGCAAAGGTATTACTTAATATCCGTATAAAGAGAATCATTAACTATATATTTTACCTAAGGCTTGATATTTGGAGGCTGTATTTACTGCTGTTTAGCGGAAATTATTATACATTAGCACCCGAAAATGAAGAGAATATATAAAAATCAGAAAAGGTTATGGAGAAAGGAAAAGTAAAAAAACTGCATTGGATATATCTGGGTATATTTGTTTTGGCAGGTATCTGGTCTGCCGTGGATGCTTACGGCGCTACATTGTGGATACTCGAATCCCTCCCCTGTACTATAGGAATTTTACTCCTTGTTTTTACTTATAATAAATTCCGGTTTACCGATATTACCTATACTTTCATACTGATCCATTTCATTATACTATTTATAGGGGCTCATTATACCTACGCGCGTGTTCCGGCTTTCGACTGGCTCAGTGAAATATTCGGCTGGGGACGCAACAATTATGATAAACTCGGACATTTTGCACAGGGATTCATACCGGCGATGATCGTCCGCGAAGTATTGATCCGGCTCCATGTGATTAATAAACGTTCATGGCTTCCCTTTCTGGTAATATCGGTCTGCCTTGCCATAAGCGCTTTTTACGAATTGTTTGAATGGTGGACAGCCGTCATTATCGAGCAGTCTGCCGAAGACTTTCTGGGAATGCAGGGTTACGAATGGGATACTCAGTCGGATATGTTCTGTGCCATGATAGGAGCGATAATGATGCTTATAACCTTATCTAAAGTTCAGGATAGGCAGATTTCTAAAATACGAGAATCATGAAAAAAATAGTTCTCTTCATTTTATTATCTTTATCCGTTGCAGGTTTTGCACAAGACAATACTCAGTCCAAGAAAAGTGCTGCCGGATTACGACCATCGTCCGCGCCTATAATCAATAATCCTCTATGGCTTGTCGACCATCGCACTATAATTGCCGATTCTTTGGTTAATAATATCGATATTGGAGACAGCATAGCTGTAGTCGATCATGCTAAAAAGCTGGGTATAAAAAATATAACCGGCGCCACTATTTTCACTAAAGAAAATAATCCTGGAATAATGGCCGTTTATGGCACAAGGGCTTATAAAGGTGTGGTGCTTATATTTACGGAACCGACCTCCCCAACAGAATAATTAATCAAGAGCCAACCCCATTAACGGCATTCGCTGCACATTCTAAACCATGATTATAGAAATGGTTAAGTACCTCTGTATCGTTTTCTATCCGGTTAATAGTCATTGGTTCGACGGGACGGATAACAACTGCCCTCCCCGATCTCTCCAATTCGTCTACAAGATCCAATTGGCGGTTATAAATTTCATTCCTGTTGTTTATCGCTTCCCTCATACGCGGATATTTACGAAAAATAAAAGGGGGAAGTTTTGCTCCTTCCGTTTTTTTACGGTAGCCTTTATTACGTGTAAGGATGATTACCATTTTGCTGTATCCTTTGTCGATGCATCTCTGGACAGGTATAGAATCGCATACGCCGCCATCGAGCATTGGTAAATCGTCAACATAAGTAACCGGCGAAAAAAAGGGCATGCTGCTCGAAGCACGTAAAATACTCAATAAGCGGTCATGATCTTTATACTCCTCCATATATTCGGCTTCACCCGTCAAGCAGTTGCTGACTACCATCTCGAATGAAATCCCCGCTTCTGAATATGCATCGAAATCGAAAGGCAGGATACGGTTTGGAAAATCATCGAACAACAGATCAAAATCCATGATATTACGTCTTCTCAGGTAATGCCTGAAACCTACATAACGGTATTTCTCCAACAGATCAATATTGCTGAATTTGGCACGTCCTTTTTGATTGGATACATAAGAAGCTCCATTGCATGCTCCCGCAGACACTCCTATTACGTAAGGGAAACGGATTCCCCTTTCCATAAAATAATCAAGAACCCCGCAGGTAAATACTCCCCGCATAGCGCCCCCTTCAAGAACCAATCCTACATCTTCAGCAGACGTAAATATCTTTGTATCATTCATATCGAGACAAATAAAAAAGGCAGATATATACACTATCTACCCCTTAATAAATATGCAAATATATTTATTACATTCGTTATTTGCTAAAAAATCATCCTTCCATCGAACGTTTTAGTTCAGTATACCACTTATTCAGTTTTCCGTTTTTGAAAACCAGTACGTACTTTTCCGGATCGTTGTTTTCATATTCGAATACCTCGACTACTTCCGTCGAATCATTACCGCTGGTCGTCGCCAAAGACGGTTTTATATTTAATGCTTTGCATACTTCCTGGAAAGTCATACCATATTTGACATACGTCTGATACAGCTTTTTCAGTGTAGAACGGCTATACAAAATAGCCGGAATAGCCGCGAATATGAATAATGCACTGTTCATAATCTTACAGTTTTAGTTCGAACGTTCTTATTCCCTTCCTTCTTGTTCAACGCTTATATAATCGAAATAGTTCTCTGATTCAATTGTCATCACGATCTTACGGATCTCATGCG
>DQAM01000387.1:0-5120 GCA_003523545.1 Dysgonomonas sp. | reverse complement strand
TCTCCGTCTTTCTCTATAATGAACCAGTCACCCTCTATGCTTTCGCAATCTCTTTCGATATCTTCGGGAGATGCATATAAGCGTATACCCTCAACCTTTACATCGTTTATCCACCAGTCTTTACCGTCTACAAAAATAGTCGTACTTTCACCTTTCGAACTCATTTGCAAATATTTGGCAGACAATGCTATATTCGATTTCTCGTTCGATTCGCAAGAAACCAGAATAAAGGTCAAAACCAACAGTAAAGTATTTACAGATACTTTCGCTTTCATATTGTCAAATTTGTAAAGGACGAATAAGATGTCGTTTTCTTTATAAAAGTAGATGAAATTATTGGTAAAACGTTGCACGATTTTATTAAGATATTTATATATTTTTTTTTACATAATCTTTTTCACTACAAATAGTGATTGGTTTAGACCGGGGAGTTTACTATTTTTGCACCTGTAAAATGATCGAAATATACTTAAAACGAGATAACCCTGAATGCAAAAAATCCTGATCTGCACACTGATATTCATTGCTCTCTGCTCATTTACCGAAGCAAAAGGAGATGATACCATCTCGAATAAAGACTCCATTGTAATGTCATATACAGCAGGCGAAATTGTCATTCAATCCTTTAAAAGAAACGATAATATATCCCAGCTTCCGATCTCGGCAACCGTCCTTTCCGAACAAATACTGAGAGAAAGAAATATATCGAGCGTCAAAGATTTCAGCGGATTCATTCCTAACCTTTTTATTCCCGATTACGGTTCCAAGATGACTTCTCCCGCTTATATCCGGGGAATAGGATCACGGATTAATGCTCCTTCGGTCGGGTTGTATGTAGACGGGGTGCCCTATTTCGACCGTTCTACCTTTGATATCACCATGGAAGATGTAGACCGTATAGAAGTATTAAGAGGCCCGCAGGGAACCATATACGGACGCAACACGATGGGCGGGATAATCAATGTATATACCAAATCCCCTTTTAAATACCAGGAAACAAATATCGGACTCTCGGCAGCCAACTACAATACATATTATGCCAATGCTTCTCATTACGGAAAAATCTCGAATAATTTCGGATATGCTTTATCCGGTAATTATATGCATACAGGCGGATATATTACCAACCATTATACTGGAAAAAGAGCCAATCCGATGGATGCAGCATCGGCACGGATGAGACTAAGCTGGAGAGCAAACCCGGGATTGTTCCTGCATCTTACATCTGCTTATGAATATTCCGATCAGGACGGTTATCCTTACGCACAATATACCGATTCGATCAACAAGATTAAAAATGTGAATTACAATTCTCCGAGTTATTTCCGGCGCAATATGTCAACGACGGGATTGAACATCCAATATACTACGGAAGATATCCGGTTCAACTCCCAATCCTCTTTTCAGTATTTCGACGGCGAGCAAGGACTCGATCAGGATTTTACATCGGCAGACAATTTTTATGTTGTCTTTAACCAACGCCAGCGTATGTACTCACAGGAATTTAACCTGAAATCGCTGGGAGAACGTGATTATGAATGGTTGTTCGGAGCATTTGGTTTTTATCAGGATTATGGAACAAATAACAATATTCAATTCATACCACAAGACTCGCTCAACCTTCAGGATATCGATACACCTTCGACCGGATTTGCGCTTTTCCATCAGTCCGTATTCAATAATCTTTTCACAAAAGGATTGTCGCTTACTTTAGGAATACGTTACGACTGGGAACAGATAAAAGCCCATACTCTAATAAACGGGGTCAACAAACACGATATATACAATACGATACGAAACCAGAGGGATAAAGATACCTATTCGCAAGTCACACCTAAAATAGCTTTGCAGTATACTTTTGCCAATAAGGATATAGTATATGCCTCCATTACCAAAGGTTACAAATCGGGAGGTTTCAACAATACGGCACAGTTGGAAGAAGACCGGACTTTTGCCCCCGAGCATAGCTGGAGTTATGAACTCGGTACAAAAGCAAGCTGTCTGGATAATCTTATCTATACAGATATCAGCCTTTTCTATATTCGCTGGAACGACCAGCAGATATCCCAGACACAACCTGACGGACGGGGATTTATACTGCGTAATGCGGGAAGATCGAAAAGCAAAGGAGTAGAAGCCAATCTGCATATCAATGCACTCGAAAACCTCAGTTTCCAGTTAAGCTACGGCTATACACATGCCAGATTCAAGGAATATGACGATAAGAAAGGGAATGATTATGCAGGAAAGTACCTGCCGATGGTTCCTTCGAATACCTTTTCGGCAGCAGTGAATTACAGCATAAAGATGAAAAACAAATCTATTATAGATAAGATTGTTTTCAACGGGCAATACACCGGTTTGGGTAAATTGTACTGGCGGGAGGATAACCTTGCCAAGCAACCTTTCTACGGCATGCTCAACGGCCGTCTGTCTTTCGTACGGGATAACCTATCTTTCGATGTCTGGGCTAAAAACATATTAGACGAAAAATATATATCTTATTATTTCAAATCGGGAAAACAAAGTTATGCCCAGCAAGGCAGGCCATTCGAATGCGGCATTAATCTTAATTTAAAGTTTTAGAGAGTTAAATAAAGACAAATTGTAATAAAGATGACATATTAAGCCGTCTATTTAGGGTAATTTAGTATTCCGAAATGATGATGTATAAGAGGATCAAACAAATACTGTCGTACTAACAGATGAACGAAAACGTACAAAAAGGGGGCAGGTTATTTACCTTTCTTTGCCTGTACATTGCACAATCCATACCGAAAAGCTTTTTTTCGACTATCATACCTGTGCTTATGCGGCAGAACGAATATCCGTTGGAGGTCATCGGATTGCTGCAATTTGTCAAACTGCCCTGGGTACTGAAATTCCTGTGGTCGCCAGCTGTCGACAGGAGCAGCCACAGTACGGCAGACTACAAACGCTGGATATTCTCATCGGAGCTGATCTATGCAGTCACAATTCTAGCTATATCTTTTCTCGATCTCGAAGCAAATATGTATACGATATTACTGCTTGTCATATTTGCATTTGCCGCATCCGCAACACAAGATATAGCAACAGATGCACTTGCCGTATTATCGTTCAACAAAAAAGACAAAGGCCTGGTAAACAGCATGCAGTCGGTAGGCGGTTTTGCCGGATCCATGATAGGCGGAGGGTTACTATTATTGCTATACAATAAGTTAGGCTGGAACCTCTTACTCCCTTATCTGGCATTGTTCGTAATCATAGCGGTCATCCCTCTTATATTCTTTAAGAATTCACAATTTAAGCCGGCAGAGGTTAAACGGAAATACAGCCGTCCGAGCATTAACGACTGGCTGGGATTCTTTAAGCAGAACGGGATATGGAAACAGGTTGTCTTCCTGTTCCTTTATTATGCAGGGCTTATAGGTTCACTGGCCATGGTACGCCCCATGCTGGTAGATTACGGATACTCGATCAGGGAAATTGGAATTATGTCTGGGATAATAGGGACTTCAATCGGATGCGTAGGCTCGCTGACAGGAGGTTTCATAGTCCGACGGCTGGGACGTTTCCTCCCCCGTATCATATTTGCTATATTCGGCTTAATTACTATTATATATTTTTATTTACTGGTTACATACCTGCCTGTGAATACTGCCACTTTACATTTGGCAATCAGCCTTTTGTGGGGTAGTTACGGAATGTCTACCATAGTGGTATATACAACTGCAATGGACAGGGTAAGGCCGGGTTATGAAGGTACGGATTTCACTTTGCAGACTGTCATGACACACCTCAGCGGGATGATTATGGCTGCGGTTGCAGGTAAGGTAGCGGGCGAATTCGGATATGCAAACCTATTTCTGTTCGAAGCGGTAATTGCATCTATTTCTTTAATTTTTATTTTATCGGTTTTCAGAAAGGACAAAAAAGATGAACCAGGATTTACTGAATAAGTATAATGTAGCAGTACCGAGGTATACAAGTTATCCCCCGGCAAACTTTTTCCACGAAAATTTCACTGCTCAATCATACGAGGAAGCTATCAGGCTGTCTAATTCGATGCAGCCCGAGCACATTTCATTTTATATACATATTCCTTTTTGCTATAAATTGTGTTACTATTGTGGTTGTAATGCGCGGCTGATCGGCTCCAAAGATACGGTACGAGGATATATTGATGCCTTGAAGAAGGAAATTAAGCTAGTTTTACCACTACTAAATAAAAACCGTAAAGTCTCACAAATTCATTACGGAGGTGGAAGCCCCACTTCCCAACCTGTTTCGGTATTGAAGGAAATAAACGACATGCTGTTGTCCGAATTCGATACCATAGACAATCCGGAAATTGCCATCGAGTGCCATCCGGGATACATCGACGATATGTATTGGAAGGGACTGGCGGATGCCGGCTTCAACCGGGTAAGCCTGGGCATACAGGATTTTGACGCACAGGTTTTAAAAACAGTAAATCGTAAACCGGCTAAACTTCCTATCGGAGAAATAGTTTCTTTGCTGAAAGAAAAAAAAATATCCGTTAATATGGATTTCATATACGGTCTTCCTTTACAGACAGAAACTTCTTTTGCAGAAACAATTCATAAAGCCGTCGAACTAAACCCAGACAGGCTGGTAACCTTCTCGTATGCCCATGTTCCGTGGGTAAATCCGGCACAGTCTAAGCTGGAAGCTTTCGGCTTACCCGATGCGCAAAAGAAAAACAGGATATACGAAACAGCTAAGCAGATACTGACCAGCAACGGTTATAAAACCGTCGGATTAGACCATTTTGTACGCCCAGGTGATGAACTCTACATTGCTAAAGAAAATAAAGCCTTACACCGTAATTTTCAGGGTTATTGTACCAGACGCACCACCGGACAGGTATATGCTTTCGGCATAACCGGAATCAGCCAGCTTGCTACAGCCTATAGCCAGAATACCAAAGATATAGATTCTTATATTGCGGCTATCGCAAAAGGAGAGCTTCCAGTAATGAAAGGTTATATTCTGAGTGAAGAGCAACAGGTTACCCGTGAAGTTATTAATACTCTGATGTGTAATTACGAAATCCGGTGGGCTGACCTTTCTTCTTACCTCAACTTAACACCCCTCGAAATTAAAAATGCCCTTCA
>DQAM01000404.1:2372-5983 GCA_003523545.1 Dysgonomonas sp. | reverse complement strand
CTTCAAAATATCAAACATTGCAAAGGTATACTTTTATATGATTATACAAAAAATGTAATTGCAGGCAATAATCTCTTATTGTAAAAATTAACATGGTAAATTTTGAAGAAAATGCTGAAGCTGAATTTAACAAAATCCCTCTTATAAAAACAAAATCATATTGTATATTGTACATTTTACATAAAGATACTTATTGTATTTTATATGATATATAATAGTTTAATTTTCAAATATTTAACTTGAATAAATACATTAAATGACATTTATATGAAACTAAAATTAATATATTTGTAGAAACAGATAACTTAATTATATAAGTTCGATCAGCCATGAAAGCCAATTTTATCCACACCTACGTTTCTGTCGACTGTGTCGTATTCGGGTTCGATGATAATCAGCTCAATATCTTGTTGGTGCAACGGAAGGAAGGAAAAGCAGACTCCAAAGATTTAAAGCTTCCCGGAAGCCTGATTTACGATGAAGAAGATGTGGATGATGCCGCTCACCGGGTATTATACGATCTGACAGGGATAAAGAAAATGTCTTTAAAACAGTTCCGCTGTTTTGCTTCTCCTGACCGGGCGAGTAATCCAGATGACAGAAAATGGCTTGATAAAGCATACCAGCCTAATATCAATCGTCTTATTACAGTTGCTTATTTGTCTTTATGTAAGGTTGACCGCAAACTGACCAATGTTTCAAAGTATAAATCGTCTAAATGGTGCCCTCTGAGTGATGTCCCGCAACTTCCGTTCGACCATAACAAGATTGTGGACGAATCTTTAGCTGAAATCAGAAAATGGGTAGAAGTAGAACCGTCCATTGTCTTTGAACTCTTGCCGAACAAATTTACGATCAGTCAGCTGCACCGCTTATACGAAGCTATTTATAATAAAAAAATAGATATCCGTAATTTTCATAAAAAGATAGCGGCTATGAGTTACGTAATCGCACTGAGTGAAAAACAGAGAGATGTGGCACACCGTGCAGCCCGTTATTATAAATTTGATAAGGTAATTTATAACAAAAGGAAAACAACTATTCAATAAATAAGTTGCCTGTCTATTTCAGAACTCATAATTTATAACTTATAATTCATAAAACATGTATTTCTTAGGATACGACATAGGTAGTTCATCCGTAAAAGTTTGTCTTGTTGAAGCAGACAGCGGTAAAATTGCAGCATCGGATTTTTATCCCAAAGAAGAGATGAAGATCACGGCCGTTAAACCGGGATGGGCCGAACAGGAGCCGGAAGACTGGTGGAATAACCTGAAGCTGGCACACGCCTCGGTAATGAAATCATCCGGTATCGATGGTAAGGAAATCAAAGCGATAGGCATTACCTGGCAGATGCACGGGCTTGTCATTGTAGATAAAGATAAGAAAGTACTCCGTCCTTCGATTATCTGGTGCGACAGCCGGGCAGTATCTTACGGAGAAAAGGCTTTTAAAGAAATCGGAGAGGAGAAATGCTTATCCCGCCTGCTCAATTCGCCCGGTAACTTTACAGCATCTAAACTTGCTTGGGTAAAAGAGAATGAACCTCATATATATGAGAAAATAGACAAACTGATGCTTCCCGGCGATTACATCGGGATGAAGCTGACCGGAGATATTGTTATGACAATCGAAGGTTTGTCCGAAGGTATTTTCTGGGATTTCAAAAGCAACACTTTATCGGAAGATGTCTTGAAATATTATGATATTCCTAAAAGCTTCTTCCCAGATATAAAACCGATATTCGGTGTACAGGGGCAGGTATCTGCCAGTGCAGCAGAAGAATTGGGACTAAAAGAAGGAACTCCGGTTTCGTACCGTGCCGGTGACCAGCCTAATAATGCCTTGTCTCTGAATGTGTTTAATCCCGGTGAGATTGCTTCCAATGCTGGTACATCGGGAGTAGTATATGGGGTCGCGGATGTTTTATGCTATGATAACCTATCACGCGTGAACACTTTTGCACATGTGAACTATACTGCCGAACAAATGCGTCTTGGCGTGCTGCTCTGCATCAATGGCACAGGCATTCTCAATTCATGGCTGAAGCGTAATCTGGCTTTGGAAGGAATGTCGTACAATGATATGAATAGTCTGGCTGCTAAATCGCCTGTCGGAGCCAAAGGTATTCGTATTATCCCCTTCGGAAACGGAGCCGAACGTATTCTCGAAAACCGGGATGTGAATTGCTCGATACATGGAATCAATTTCAATATCCATGATAAAAGTGATATTTTGAGAGCAGCACAGGAAGGAATCGTATTCTCATATGAATATGGTATGGAGATAATGAAAGATATGGGGCTCGATATCCACGTTATCCGGGCAGGATATGCTAATATGTTTCTAAGTCCTGTCTTCGGACAGACACTGGCGAGTATAAGCGGAGCAGCCATCGAATTGTACAATACGGACGGGGCTGCCGGAGCTGCTAAAGGTGCCGGAATGGGTATCGGCTATTATGCTTCGAATAAAGAAGCTTTTGCATCGCTGGAAAAACTGGCGGTGATAGAACCGGAACAGGATAAGGCAGATGAATACCGTGCAGCATACGAAAGTTGGAAGGGCCATTTATATAAATAGAAGAATATTCTGCTCATTTTTTGTCATGCTGAGGGAACGAAGCATCTCCTGCTTTGTAGATAAAAAGTTTTTTCACTTCGTTCAAAATGACAAAATACGCTAATAGATATTATCAATTAACTAAAACATACAATTATGGAAATTTTGAAAGGAACAAAAGAATTTTTTCCGGGTATTGGAAAAATCAAATTTGAAGGAAAAGAAAGTAAAAATCCCATGGCATTCCGTTTTTATGATGCGGACAAAGTGGTGATGGGAAAACCTATGAAAGATTGGACCCGTTTTGCAATGGCATGGTGGCATACACTTTGTGCAAACGGAACAGACCCATTTGGCGGAGTGACTATACATCACCCGTGGAATATCGGCAATGATGCGCTCAGCAACGCTAAATACCGCATGGATGCAGGTTTTGAGTTCATGACTAAAATGGGATTCAATTTTTATTGTTTCCACGATGTCGACCTTATCGACTCAGGCAATTCATGGTCGGAATATGAGAAGAACCTGCAGGCAATTGTAGAGTATGCAAAAGAAAAACAAGCGGCCTCAGGAATTAAACTGCTTTGGGGAACAGCCAACGTTTTCGGACACGAACGTTATATGAACGGAGCGGCTACCAACCCTAATTTCGATGTAGTAGCCTGTGCCGGAGCTCAGATTAAGAATGCTATCGATGCCACGATTGCTTTGGATGGTGCAAATTACGTATTCTGGGGAGGACGTGAAGGATATATGAGTCTGCTCAATACAGAGATGAAACGGGAAAAAGACCATCTGGCACAAATGCTTTTGATGGCTCGTGATTATGCCCGTAAACAGGGATTCACAGGAACTTTCCTAATTGAACCTAAACCTATGGAGCCGACAAAACATCAGTATGATTACGATACCGAAACTGTTATCGGATTCTTACGCAACTATGGTCTGGATAAAGATTTCAAAGTGAATATCGAAGTAAACCATGCGACTTTGGCAGGACATACTTTCGAACACGAATTGCAGGCTGCGGTAGATGCCGGATTGTT
>DQAM01000404.1:0-2216 GCA_003523545.1 Dysgonomonas sp. | reverse complement strand
TATTTCGATCTGGCACAGGCATGGCTTATATTGCTCGAAGCCGGCGGATTGGGTAACGGCGGTGTGAATTTCGATGCAAAAATCCGTCGTAACTCAACAGACAGAGACGATCTGTTTATTGCGCATATTTCCGGCATGGATGCTTTTGCGAGAGGCTTGCTTATCGCGGCTGACATCCTGCAGAATTCGGATTATAAGAAAATGCGTGCTGACCGTTATGCTTCATTCGATAGCGGAGACGGAAAATCTTTTGAAAACGGCAAGCTTACTCTTGAAGACCTGAGAAACATTGCTCATAAAGTTGGAGAACCTAAACAGATTAGCGGAAAACAGGAATTGTACGAGGCTATTATTAATATGTATATCTGATAATAAAACCGGGAAAGGGGGATTTATCCCCTTAGCCCGAGTTCAGAATACTTACATAATTTAATAACATGGAAAATAAACAATATAATACCGGTTATATTTTCGGCATCACTTTGGTTGCTACTCTGGGAGGATTGCTGTTCGGATACGATACGGCAGTTATCTCAGGAGCAGAAAAAGGCTTGGAAGGATTTTTCCTTCAGGCTGCAGATTTCGAATATAACAAGTTTTTGCATGGAATCACTTCGTCTAGTGCCTTGATAGGCTGTGTAATCGGCGGAGCGGCTTCAGGATTCTTTGCCACAAGATTTGGACGGCGCAATTCGCTGCGTTTCGCTTCCATACTATTCTTTTTGTCCGCATTAGGTTCGTATAACCCCGAATTTTTATTCTTTACCAAAGGAGAACCTACTTTTGACCTTTTAATTGCTTTTAATCTATACCGTATATTAGGCGGGATAGGCGTCGGATTGGCTTCGGCCGTCGTACCGATGTATATAGCAGAAATTGCTCCTTCCGGCATACGCGGTACATTGGTATCCTGCAATCAGTTTGCCATAATCTTCGGGATGCTGGTAGTATATTTCGTAAATTACCTGATATTGGGCGACCATACTTATCCGATTATTGATAAAGATGCGGTAACAGGTGCTTTATCCGTAAATCAGGCATCCGATCAATGGACTATCTCTCAGGGATGGCGTTATATGTTCGGTTCGGAAGCTATACCGGCGGCAGTATTTGGTTTGATGCTGTTTTTTGTCCCTAAAACCCCGCGTTATCTGGTGATGAGCAACCGTCCTGTCGAAGCATTGGCTGTGTTGACAAAAATAAACGGAGAAGCAACGGCTAAAGTGATTCTGAACGATATCATTTCGACTTCTCAGGAAAAGAAAGAAAAACTTTTGTCGTACGGAGCCGGCGTTATCGTTATCGGGATAATGCTGTCTGTATTCCAGCAGGCCATAGGTATCAATGCGGTACTATATTATGCTCCGCGTATCTTCGAGAGTGCAGGAGCGGAAGGCGGCGGCATGTTCCAGACCGTGATTATGGGGATTGTAAACATTGTATTTACTGCCGTTGCTATTTTTACGGTAGACAGAGTAGGACGGAAGCCTTTGCTCATTATCGGCTCCATCGGTATGGCTGTCGGTGCTTTTTCAGTTGCTATTTGTGATAATATGGGACTGAAGGGTATCGTGCCTGTATTGTCTATTATTGTATATGCCGCTTTCTTTATGATGTCGTGGGGGCCTGTTTGCTGGGTTCTTATATCCGAGATATTCCCCAATACGATACGTGGGCAGGCAGTAGCAATAGCCGTAGCATTCCAGTGGATTTTCAATTACATTGTTTCATCCACATTCCCACCTTTGTACGATTTCAGCCCGATGGCGGCATACGGACTTTACGGAGCAATCTGCGTGCTGGCGGCCTTGTTTGTCTGGAAATGGGTGCCCGAAACAAAAGGCAAGACTTTGGAGGATATGACCAAACTCTGGCGGAAATAAATCGATTCGATATATTTGGTTTAAGAAGATACTTTTTCGGGTATCTTCTTTTTTTATCTATAAAACTCAAAGAATGTTAATTGTATCAACATAGTGTCTATATGCCGTGTTAAAATTATGATGTAAAGTATTCATTTTAATCCTAAACTTAATATGTATGAAAATTTTAGATAAGAAATCAGTTATTATAACAGGCTCGGCTACCGGGCTTGGATTTGCAACTGCAAAAGAATGTTTGGCGAACGGTGCTTATCTTACTTTGGTGGATAATAGCGAGGAAAAGTTAGATAAAGCAATAGACGAATTGAAAAAAGAATACCCGGATGCGAAAAT
>DQAM01000438.1:2551-10330 GCA_003523545.1 Dysgonomonas sp. | reverse complement strand
CCTTACCTTCCCGACCGTCTTTCCATCTTTCTTCCACAGCTTTTTGGATTTTTTTGTAAAGAAGGTTATTGTTCTTTTCTTTCGTTTTTAGTTTCTCCCGGAATTTAACCAGTTCTTCACCAGTATTTTCATCGAAGAACAAATTATTCTGTTTTTGCCAGATTAGGTATTTTTGCTCCCGGTTTTTAGCAATGGTTATTTGTGCTTTGGAGGCGGCCAGTCTGGTCAAACATGAATTGAAGTCGGTTCTTAGTCTGGTCCTTTTGTCATAATAGGAATGATAAAGCTGAATAGTATCGCGTGGGTGAGAGCATTGACACCGTGCCTGCCTCCAACGGACTACCCAGCGGTACTTTTCATATAGTTCCCGGGGAAGGTCATACTGGAAAAGGACTACACGGCAGTAGTCCTTTGTCTGGTATTCGATGGATATTATCACCCATTTCTCTATGCCGAGTTCCCTTTCGGCCTTAGCTATTGCTTTGGCTTCTTCCATCCAGTTATTCATATTCTCTTGCTTATGCTTTTTCATGCCGGGATTTTTTTTGTTTATTACTTGTGGAAGGATCTTCGGTGAGGATTTGTACCAGTGTAAATAAGCTTTCCATGTCAAACGGCTCCTGAGATAGACCGTTTTTCCATTCTTTAAACCGTGTACAAACCAACGCTTCGTAGACAACTTTTTCCTTTGTGCCTTTTCTCCATTTACCTTTTATAATCTTTATATAGATACCGTTGGTATGACTGCTCCAATCGAACCATACGGTATAATAACTACGTCTATTGAGTTCATACAGTTTATCTAGCAGTTGAGTGACCAACGTGAAGTTACCAGTATCATCGGGTTGCATGCTTTTTTCATTTTAATGGTTGTTATACCGTAAATAAGTACGTTCTTCTGTTGTCATCAAAGTGAATGTACATTCGATTTGGTCACCGGCGTCTTCCACTTCAACAAGGGATGCCAATTTATTTTCACGTATGAAATTATTGGCTTTTTCGATTTCTTCATCATTATATCCATCCCCGCCATCAGCATTAAACAGGCTGATAAACAGGAAAGCTTGCCAGCGGGGGAATATGTATTTCTTTGTTCTTATTTTATTCATAACTATTCTGATTCCTGTAGTTGTTCGTTTATCCGTCTATAATTCCAATATTGCTCTCCCGCATAAAAAATAAATTCGGTATAGGTACAGAAGCCGGATTTTCCAGATTTTCCAGTGCGTTTGCCAAATTGGTTTTCTTCCAGCCAGTCCAAAATGTCTTCTTCATTAGCATTCGTATCAATAAACTGGCATCCTGCGCTACGGGTACATTCAGGTAAATTCACTGTTACATCGGTATAGATTTCCAGAGAGTCATCCTCTAAGTAAAGTAATATAAGAGCTACAGGTGAACCTAATCCGTGTTCGTAAGTTGTTATAACAGGGAATACCCATTCTGTTTTATAGCGGAGTAGTTTGTACTCACGTCCTTCTATTGTAACTGTTTTTGTTTCCATAATTTAGGTATTTAGAAGTTATGTATGAATTTGCCAACCTTTTGTAGGATCGAAGGTAACAGCATAAGATTCATCTGGTGTACCGTGATAGAGTACACCGCCGTTCATTACCTGTCTGCCGGCTTTATCTTTTATTACAAAATAGAATGATAAAGGAGAGAAGTCGTGGCATAATGTTACTTCCCATTCCCGGTTTTCCTCCCATTGTTTGAGTCTGTCCAAACAATTCTGCAATGTTTTGTCATTCGTCTTTTCGGCATAAGCCATTGCTTCGCTATATCTTTTTTCGCATTTAATTTGCATAATTCTTATAGTTTTGAGGGTTTATAGAAATAATTCAATTTGGTGATTAAGAAATCTTCCTTAGAGGGTACTGCCAATGTTTTCAGATCCTTAATGCCATTGCAGTAGAAGAAAATCTCATCATCATCCTTACCGATATCCAATGAGAGTTTAAATACCATATCATTATAGGAAATATCATCTTTATATCTTACCTGGCAAACGGCATACAATGGCTTCTTGCCGTAGATAGTATGGTAATTGTAAAAAGCTTTGTCGATATTCAGTATTGTTTCTTCGGTATTAACAAGAACTTGTCCTTTCCCACAGTTTTCACACCACCCATCATAAAAAGCTTCATCTGTGTAGTGTATGATTTCTTTTGTATTGGGGTTTACCATAGCCCCACAGAAAACTTTAGTGTCGTGGCATGCGCTGCATATAATACTCATATTGGTAGTTTTTAATGAGATGGTTATAAATCAGAAAAGAGCCTTTCGGCTCCCTTCAGTTTAATTGTTATTAGGATACTAATACCGCTTCAACATCCATAATTTCATTCTCCCTAAACTGGCAGAAATTGTCAAGAGTCGATGCAAAGGCAATATTCTGGTGTATTAATGATGGGATGGAAGTCTTTTCTGGTTTATAATATTCCGTTGCTATATTATATAAATCCCATGCTGAAATGGTATCTCGTCCTTTCATTCTTATTAATACATCTTCTGTAAACGCTGAAATCTGTGACTGATTGAGCGGGTAGTTTTCTATTCTGCCCGAAAGTGTTTCGTCTGAACTGTCATGAGCAACACGCAACGCGGTAAGTAATCCGATATAGGTGTACACTTCTTTCAGATTAATGATCGTGTTTTTCAGACGTCTGATCCGCCCACGGTCTTCAGTCATCTGTGTTTCAAATTGGCTTAACCACTCGTCTACGGTAGCAAATAACTGTTCCGTACTCACCTTGTTTTTGCCATAATTAGATACGATACGTTCGGCACTTAGGATACATTGGTTATGGCAGGCTTTAACACAGGGTCCAATAGCTGCCTGGATTCCATCCTGATGATACGTCAGTACAATGGTCGTGGTGAGTTCATCGGTTTCGTAATCATTGATGCGGATAGTTGTGAATATTCTTCTCAGAATATGGGCAACTACCGATTTTTCACCATGAACCATTTCTTCTTTCTTTAGAACGGTAACTCCCGGAAGATGCTTGCTATTGTTGTGAGCGGCAAATATTTCCTCGACCTCAAAATTAAGGTTGTACTTATTACAGATGTCGATTACATTTTCAATAGCCTGAAAATGATAGATTCCGCGAAGTGGATTACCTTCATAATCATCTTCCATGTGAGTACGTTTCAGTGTTGACAAATCCATGATTTCTACTTTGTTTGTTTGGAAATCGAATGTTTCTTTTCTTGTCATTAATTCGTTCATAATTTTAATTTTTAAAATGTTAATAACTGGTTTATATGTTCTCGATGAAATATTCCACATAATCATGTTCCAGTCCGAGACTTTCACATGCTGTTACTATATCGCTGAACCGTAAATCGTCCAGTTCTTTTAATTCCCTGAGGTGCTGGATTTCTCCGTTGAGGTATTTTTCTGCTTCTTTACGGCTGCAACTGCATGAGTTACTAATTCTGTTAATGATTGATTGTGCCATAGTCTGTGTGTATTAATGTGTGGTTATATTTGCCTTACGACGGTCTTTGCATACCAGTGTTACAAATTTTAATTCAATCAGTTTATGCTCAAAGTATATCTCTGAACCGTAATCTAGTCTTTGCCATAAGCTGAATGTGAAGTTTGCAAATGACCAGATGAAATAAGCGGATAATCTTCCGAATCCGTCATTCTGTAATAGTTTACTATTCAATTCCATTATGTTGTCGGATATGATTATCAGGTTCAATATTTCTGTGAATGCAATTATAGCTTCCTGACTTGTTGGATATACAGGACCCATGAATTCTATTTGCATAACTTTAATTATTAGTCGTAATTTTCTCCAAAGATTTCTGTTGCATATCTATCCGTATCATAATAGCTGTTTGTCATATTCTGATATAGATAGGCTTCATCCGATATTTCTGATTCATCACCCTCAAACAGTGGATATGGAATATGATTTTCCTGATAATTGGCGACAAGTAAGTATGGGTCGTCAGTAGCTATATTATGACCATTATAGTTGCACCATGAAATAAAATATTCTATTTCTGATTCTTCCAGTTGATCAACCGCATCTCTTATTTCGAAGAAATTCGGACAGAACCATTTTTCATTTATCAATATATCGTGAATATTTTCCCATGCCGGATATCTGAAAGTGGGGTTATCTTCATTGAAGAAATAGGAACAACAGGCGTTGTAAAATTCTTCCATATCACCATAATTGGATAACCGGAACCAATCTCCCTGATGGGTATTGTTTTCGATTTCTCTTTGGGTAGTTACTACTACTTCAGCTTCTGATAAGTTCATAACTTTAGTAAGTTAAAGATAGGGTTACTCTTTTTTTATAATCATTGGATGTTTATAGAATCTGCCAATTCCATTAACGCTTCATTGACAGAAGCTTGATAGATATTGGTTATTTCATTACGTCCCCATCCTGTTTTATTTAGAAGTTTCTCATGGAAAATTTCTTCAATCCTTTTAAGCAAATCTTTTGTTTTCATTTTTTATCTATTTTTTAATTAATACTAATGTGTAACCCATAGATTTTCAGTCCACAGGCTTTAAAGGTGCGTGTTTAGACGGTGCAAGGTTTTGAGGAAAAATACCGAAGCGAAGCGAAGCGAGGATGATTTTTTCGCAAACCGCTTTAGCGGCCTGACATTGCTCCGGCGTTAAGAACACGAAACCACCTTTGCCTGTGGGACTTAAAATCTATGGCTTTTACGTTCTGGGGTTGTGTGCAATATTGTCTCTGTGAATATTTGTATCTTTGTCGGAGTAGAGTATTAAAGACTTATGAAGAAAGAAAAAACCAAAATGAGAACCCTGTCGTTCATCCACAGAAAGTTGCTCTATTAATTGATGGTGATAATGCCTCTTCTGCAAAACTGGCTGAACGTTATGGGGAGGTAATCATTAGAAAAATTTACGGGGAATGGAGTAAAACCAGTTTGTTTTCCTGGCAAGAACCGGCAAGGGAATATTCTATCGGTTAGTTAAAGCGATGCCTACGGATATAAACTTTGTAATAGAGGCTATGGCTTTATTGAAATCTGGTGATATAAACGTTTTTTTATTGTTTCCAGTGATAGAGATTATACTCCTTTGCCAATGCTTATACGAGAAGAGGGGTTAATTGTTATCGGTTATGGAAAGAGTTAGACTCCTGCCCCTTCTCCAAATACATATACCCCCATTTTCTCATTTCTTTGATAATAGGACAAATCGTCTCTCCATACTCCGTTAAATAATATTCAACGCGAGGAGGAGTCTCATTAAAAGATTCCCTTCGTATGATACCATCCCGAACCAGTTCAGCAAGCTGGGTTGAAAGCATTCTTTCGCTAATAGTAGGCAGCGAATGCCTGATCTCACTAAATCTGTTTATCTCTTTATGGATCAATAGTAAGATTGTCGCTTTGCATTTTCCCTTTATTACTTTCAGGAATACATCCGAAGGGCAAATATATTCGGGTTCTATCATTTTTTTATACTTGTTTTCTACCTGTAAATCAGCAATACTGAAGTTTTCTTCCGTAACGGAAGAGTTTGTAAGTTGTTGTTTTACAAATAATAAGTGTGTAAATTTACACAAAAAAAATATGAAATCAGATTTTAAAGCATTACTAATTACCGAAGATAACGGTACATATAACAGGAAAATCGTTACGTTAAATACAGATGATTTACCAAAGAACGACCTGTTGGTAAAAGTAAAATATTCATCCGTTAATTATAAGGACGCCTTATCGTCGAGCGGGAATAAAGGAGTAACCAAACACTACCCACACGTTCCGGGTATAGATGCGGTAGGGACGGTTATAGAATCTGTTTCCGACAAGTTTCCGGTAGGAAGCGACGTGTTAGTTACCGGATATGATTTGGGAATGAACACTTGGGGTGGATTTGGTGAATATATTTCAATCCCTCAATCTTGGGCTATCTCATTACCCGAAGGATTGTCGCCTAAAGAGGCAATGTGTTTCGGGACTGCGGGATTAACCGCGGCTTTATCTGTCAACCACCTCATCGCGAATGGCGTATTACCCGATAGCGGGAATATAGTTGTAAGTGGAGCAACGGGCGGCGTAGGCAGTATTGCTGTTTCTATACTGGCCAAATTAGGCTATCAGGTAACGGCTGTTTCGGGCAAAGCGGAACACTCCTTTCTCACCGAAACATTGGGGGCGAAAGAAGTCATCACCCGAAATGAATTTATAGAAAGCTATAATAAGAGGCCGTTGGCTAAGCCACAGTTCGCAGGGGCGATAGATACCGTTGGTGGGGAAATACTATCGGGGATGCTTAAGGCGAGCCAATATGAAGGCGTGGTTACCTGTTGCGGAATGGTTGCTTCGGCCGAGCTTAATACAAGTATTTTCCCTTTTATCTTGCGTGGGGTACGTTTAATCGGCGTGGATTCAGTAGAGATATCCCTCTCAAAAAAAGAAGAAGTGTGGAAGAAGCTGGCTAAAGATTGGAAACCGATTAACCTGGAGGAAATCACAAAAGAGATTTCTCTTGAGCAGTTGCCCGAAGTGCTTGATGATATTTTGAATGGTAAGGCTAAGGGGCGTTTTATTCTCAAGCATTAAGTATTCTTATTCCTCATTCCTCATTATTGAAGCATACTAATCGATAGTTGATTAATAGCATAAAGAAAGCTGCTGACATACTGTTGTCGTTCCTATGATATATCTTTGCAAGGTAACTAATAAATATCAGACAATATGAAACTTACATCTTACCTTATTTTCAATGGACAGGCCGAAGAAGCTGCTAATTTTTATGCTAATGTATTGGGCGGTAAAGTGGAAAACCTCTACCGATACGATTCCATGCCCCCTTGTCCGGAAATGCCAATCCCCGAAGAATGCAAACAAATGATTATGCATTGCTGCATCATCTTCCCCGGAGGCTCGATGAGTGTTGCCGATACCTTACCACATGATAAACGTGACTTCGGAAACAAAGGACACATGATGACACTTGATTGCGATTCCATTGCTCAGGCCGAAGAAGTCTATGCGAAATTAACGGAAGGCGCACAAAAGATAGAATGCGAACTTGCCGAAGCCTTTTTTGCAAAACGATATGCCGAAGTAGTTGATCGGTTTGGCGTGCTTTGGGCGATCATGTATGACGAGAATTAAGCCAAATGCTGATAGGATTTAAATAAGTTCTAATAATAACAGAAGGACTGTGCTATTTTACGGAGCACAGTCCTGTAATCTCTTCCCTATTGGAACAACATCCTCACTTTTATCTCCGGATTATGATACTGTAACCGCCCCTTTGAGCGACCTATATTTATTGCATTCTGCCCACACCAATGTACACAAGCATGGCAAGCAATACAGTTTTCACCCCATTGAGGCTTTTTGTTCTGAATATAAATATTATTCACAGGGCAAACCTTAGCGCAGATGAAATAACAGGTGTCTGAAATCAAACTTATGCTATTCTTTCACACTCCCCCTTTAACTGTTCCAGCGATTCCGCCATTCCCCTTTCCAAAACCTTGCGGAAGGTCTTTTTAAACAACCTCACAAGAACCCCCTCCAGGCTTTCCTCCACAAATACCTCTGTTTTGCCATTCATATCCTTCAATGTCCAGTTGTGGATAGCGTAAGAACCAATAGTTTTTCCCGTCCATCCGAAACTGGTGAAAGGCTCGACTGTATGGAGAATCGAGTGGAATTTCAAACCTCCCGATTTCCAGTCGAAGCTGGTTCCGGCAGCAAGGGCTCCATTGATCTTTGAACAGGATACGGCCGTTTGCCAATCCGGCCAGC
>DQAM01000438.1:0-2426 GCA_003523545.1 Dysgonomonas sp. | reverse complement strand
CCAATCCGGCCAGTGATCGATGTCGGTTAATACCGACCAAACCTTTTCTATTCCCGAATTGATGATAATTTCGCGGCTACATTTCACGGGGGCTTTGGCATTTATCTTCTTCATTTGCAATTACATTTTAATTAATACACTGCAAAATTAGAGCGAAACACACCCCGTTGCTCTTGATAAAAATCAAGAATTAAACGCCTGTCCTGTTTCTTAACCTGCTTAATGTTTCGGGAGTCATGCCCAACATGGAGGCTATATATTGCAGCGGGACCTGATTAAATAATTCCTTGTTGGCATTGAAAAAATGCAGATACCTCTCTTCCGCACTCATGGAGAGGTGCATCATTACCCGATCTTCCAGTATGTTGAAGCATTTAGCAATAAATTTGCTTTCCAAATCCTCCCAGTCAGGTATGGCTTCTTTAATTTTGCGGTAGTCGGCTTGTTCAAGCACATATAGTTCACAATCGGTGATGGCTTGCAAGCTCCATTTGGCGGGTTGGCGAAATATAAAGCTGGAAATATCCACCACAAAAGAACTTTTTGTGGCTATCCATTTAGTGACTTCTTTATTATTGACGCTGGTATATTCCCGGAGTATCCCGGTTTTAACAAATCCCAGTTTGTCGGCATAGCGGCCTTCTTTCTGAAAGAAACTTCCTTTTTCGAGGGCGACCAGCTTAAAGAAAGAGTCAATTAGCTTCAATTCTTCAACCGTTCCGCCAAAATATGGCTTGATGTATTTTTCTATTTCAGTCATTTATGGAGTTTGACCGGCGGCATTATTATTTAATATTCACCCTTACCACCTGCTCTGCACGAAGCATATCCTTTCCGGAGATACTTATATCCGAGGTGATATTATTCCTTTGTAACGCATCAACGGGCGTATTATTTTGTATGATGGAGGAGTGCCCCATCATGGCCGCAAACGCTACCTTTTCACCCTGCCGGGCGTTATAAGAGGTTTCGGCTGTCTCTCCGGGTTTGGTGAACGATGAGATTGTATGTACACTCTTCACATCCGGATTATTCTCCATGGCCTTTTTCAGGTTATCCAGGTTTCCGGATTGCGCCCAGTCTTGCGTGTCGGTATTCATTTCGTTTGCGATGGTTGTCGCAAGAGGATTCCGTTCGCCTTTATAGACAACGACGATAATCGGCGAAAGGGCTGTGAAGGCACCGGTGTTGGCGGCCAGCTTATCGCCCAAGGGCTGGTTATTGCCTCTTTCGGCCAGGGCGATCAACTCGGTACCTGCTTTCTGACCAGCGTCGAAAAGGGGTTTTTCATTTACGGGTTTGCCGTCGAAAGCATTGGATACGGCCCAAACTCCGGTTGAGAATGGCGTCTGTACCTTTGTGGCATTCGTATTGTTGCGCATGGTGAGTGTGAAGCGCGAAGAGGCAGCGTCATACGCAAGGTTTAGCTTCATCATTTCGCCAGCCGGCGGGTAATCGTATGTTCCGTCCTTACCATTTATTTCCGTCACCTGCCGGTCTTCATCTTCCCGGGGCTGACCTTTTTTATTGCGGCGCGGGTCGTTATTCTTTTTTGTTCCGGCATCCCATAGTTTCACCTGGTCGGAGATGTCGCCCGTAACGGGGTCTCCATTGCTTTCGAAGAGCTTGATGCCGGGATTTTGGGGCGCGAAGAAGAGGTCCCAGGAGTTTCCGTACATGGTGGCAAACATCAGGGTTTGTCCTTTCATGGCGTTGAAAGTGATTTGTATCTCCTGCCCGGGCATTACTTCGACGTTGCTTCCCGCGGCCTGGAAGGTACCGCTCTGCGCGTAATCTTTTACTGAACTGATGTTCTCGAAGGTGATGGTTCTTTTTTCTCCTTCGCTGTTGCACGAAGCCAGCAGCACGCTCAGGGCGGCAAACAGAAGGAGGGGTAATGTTCTTTTTTTCATTGTTATTCTTTTTTTATTGTTGTATAACAATGGCTTAGGGTGGTTTGTTTAGGGGGGCTACATGCTGCTAATCTGAAAGTAATATATCCTGTCACATTAAACTTCTTTCATCCAGGGTGGTGGCGGTAACAGACAGAACGGATGTCCGCAAGGGTCAATCATTACCCGCCAACTTTCATCGTATTGGATTTCGGCCATAGTAGCGCCACACGAAAGAGCATATTTTACAGCTTCTTCCACATCCTCGACATGGAAATCCAGATGTTCCATCTGCTGTTGTTCGTCCGTTGTTGCAGGCCACACAGGCGGTACATAATTATCTACTTGCTGAAAGGTTATCCAGGTTGGAAATCCTTTCTGGTTGATATTAGCTAAGACTGTAAATTCTTCGCCGGGAAATCTCGTCCAGCCAAGAAGTTTTTCGTAAAACGCAGATAATTCGTCTGCATTATCGGAATCCAAGACAACATTCCATCCCACAAGGTTAAGTGCCATACTAAAAGACCTCCATTT
>DQAM01000435.1:15187-18562 GCA_003523545.1 Dysgonomonas sp. | reverse complement strand
TATTTTCTCTGATTGCCATAATAGGCTGTTTGGGAAAACCTTTGAGCGTTATTTTTTCAAATAGTCTATCTTTGAAATCGTAGTAATACAACCCTTCCGAATTAGAGCCTAACCATAAACGGTTGTTTTTATTGTCATAGTACAGGCAGGAAGTATAAGACATATTATTCTCTATATCCCTATATAAGAATTCAGTATTTAATATATTTACATCCAGCATACTTATACCTTCACTCGTTGCAAAAATCAGATGGGTGTCATCGTATTTTGTAATTCTTGTTACATCGATATGTTTTTCATTTATTAAAGTTAATGTCTCCGTATCATATCTGTATAAGCCGGCAGATGTAGCAAACCAATATTTACCTGATTCATCGATAGTCATATCACTAAGAACCAGATGCAAATAATGCTCTGTCAGCAATTCTCTCAAATCTACTATCAAGCCGAAATTATCATGTAATTCATCATATACAAACAATTGCCCATTATTTGTATATGCGTACAGCTGAGAGTTTTTGTAAATGAGCTTTACTGTTATTACATCCGCAGTTCTGTATGGAAGGGAATAGATGCGATAATCTCCATCTGTAACCCTTAGAATGCCTGTTTTGGAAGATGTCCAGATAAATCCATTATCATCTTTACATATTGAACTGGTCTCCCTCATCGAAATTCCATAAATCGAATTAATATTATAGAATTTCATATCTGAGGATAATAAATGTAAAGAAGAAATAAGAAGAAATAATATAGCTATCCCGAATCTCATTATATATACTTGTTTTCCTTATTTAGGTATTATCAATTAACAATAATAAAAAAAGAGAATATTCTCTTTTTTTATATATACCAAATATAAGTAAAATTTTCTTAAAAGTGCTTTATCGGGAATTCTATTTCTTCTTACTTTTTTATTTCATTAATATGTTTGCATCTAATAGCGAAAGCATTTTATCTGCATATCTTTTTCCCAATTCTCTATATCCTTCTGCCGAAAAATGTAAGCTGTCCTTACTGGCTTTGCAACCACTCGACGAAATAATATGTGAGTTCGGAATAGTCTGTGGTAGAGTTCCTATGATTTCGTTCATGCTTGCACAAACACCCCCTTGATCTGCATTGACAAGCTCACCTGCTAGTAAAGGAATAGAATTCGCCTCTATATTCAGATCATTCAAAAGATTGTCATAGACTTTTTTTACTTTTTGAGGCCAGTCAGTATCTCCTGTATTCGATTCGCCTTGGTGTATCAATATTCCTTTGATTATTCCACCATCTTTTTGAGCTATTCGAGCCATCTCCACAAGTTTTCCGTAAGGATTTCCATCATATTCATCTGCCATGTTTTTCAGCCAGTCGGGGGATTCGGCAATATAGCTTTGGTAATTGTCTTTGTCAAACAACTCTATTTTACATCCACCTACTGCTACATTGATAACGCCTACTTTTATGTGTGATGGAAGATTAGCGACCATTGTCCGTCCGAAATAGTCTGGGGGAGTAAGACCCGTATAGCAACGTGCCAAAGGAGGAACTGCTGTGTACCATTTACCTTTTTCTCTGTGAAGATCGGGGCAATCTACTACCTGCAATACTACAAAACGCGGATCGACACTTACTGTGTCCTGAGCCTCAAATTTTGCATTACCTTCCATATTGGATTGTCCGAGACACAGGTAAACATGAAACTCTTCTTTTGGGGAACATGAGGTAAACGCTATCAACATTATTGCTATGATAATCGCTAAATTATATTTTTTCATTTTTTATTTGTCAATTTTATATCAGGGTTTCTCCATAAAATATTTCTCCATAGTCATTTTCTCGACAAATTCTCCTCCCTCGGGAAAAGGATTTTGTATAAGTTTTATTTCTTCTTTCGATTTTGGAGGGACAGTAATTCCTTCTTTGGTTTGTTCTACATAATACATCATACCATCTGCATTGTAGTATAAGTAATCGACACATACAGCCCGACGCCCTATAGCTCCCGATCTTCCTCCAATTGTAAGCGAAGCATTATGATAGAACAGATACCATTGTTCATTAAACTCTATAATTCCGGGATGAATAGTAAAACTATTCTCAGCCGTCCCTGTCAGAACGCCTCTGTGGGTCCATGGTCCCTCCATGCTTGAGGCAGTGGCATAGTTTATCATTTCACTTCCTGCTCCCATCGACGCATATGTCAGATAATAAAGGTTATTGCGCTTATGTATCCATGGCCCCTCTGCAAATGCAGGCAGATCGAGCACTTCTATCGGACCATCCAGTTCAATCATGTTTGGCTTCAATTTGACAAGAAAACAAGTACCGTTTCCCCAACTCATCCAAGGTGTTCCATCATCGTCTATGAAAGTTGTGGGGTCTATATCGTTCCACCATCCTCTTTCGCCATTGGGAGTCATATCGTCGGTAATGAGCGGAACTCCGATCGCATCTATGAAAGGCCCTGTAGGGCTGTCGGATACAGCGACTCCTACAGTCTTGCTATTGTAAGGTTCTCCAGCCTGAACTGTAGTATAAAAATAAAACTTACCGTCCTTTTCTACTACCTGCGAAGCCCATGCTTCCCCAATTCCCCATTCGAAATCGGTTGGCTTTAGCACCGAACCATGATCCGTCCATGTTTTCATATCTTTTGTAGAGTAGCACAGCCATTCGGTGATATTGAATTCTTTTCCACCCGAAGCAGTGTCCTGCCCTTCATAGTATTCATCGTGCCCAACATACAAATATAATCGCCCGTTATGCACCATAGGTGCTGGATCGGCGGTAAACTTATCGGTAATGATCAAGTTACCTGTTATCTTGAATGTTTTTAACTGTGCAAAACCTGTCAACGACAAAATTAGGAAAGATAAAAGAAAGACTGATTTCTTCATGATTGGTATATATTTTAATTCGATTTTCAATTTATTTCAGGGAGTTTTTCCAACATCCAATTTTGCTTATTCAGAGAACATCCAGTAATCAAAATACATAAGATGGCTCGAAGGCTCGCCTTTTACTACAAAATAAAGATCATGGACTCCTGTAACTTTAGGAATGTCTATTGTTACTAAATCCCAACGATTGCTTCCTCCTGTACGCGGGATTTTGATAGAGCCTAACAGTTGACCATCAGCCCCATCCAATCTTACCTCCATCGATACAGGCGCATTATGTGTTGTCCCGAGTCTTGCGGTAAACTTCGATGCTCCTTTTTGACGGAAATCCACATCTTGCACCTTGATATAAGCACCGCTTTTTTTCGCAGTCAGAAATACTCCTACATTTTCGTCCTGCGAAGCTTTAAAACCCTCAGACCAAGCTATTGTCTCGGCCTCATTTTTGGCATAAGGATTAAGTGTTGCGATACGCTTTTTTATA
>DQAM01000435.1:12998-15034 GCA_003523545.1 Dysgonomonas sp. | reverse complement strand
TGCGATACTCTTTTTTATACCTTCAGTCATTTTCTGCTCAGGTATGGAACCGTCCTCATTAAATTTAAGTTCCTGAACACAAACCGAACGGGTAAAGCCACCACCTTCAGGCAATGCTCCATTATGATAAAAGAAATAAGTTTTTCCTCTGAAATCAATAACTCCGGGGTGATTGGTGAAAGATCCTCCTTCAGCCGGCATAATAATCCCTCCATATTTCCATGGGCCTTCGGGATTTTGACTGGTCGAGTAGCCGATAAATTCAGGCAAAGGACCTCCAGGCCAAAACAGATAATAGAGCTTATTACGCTTATATAGCCAAGGACCTTCTTCGTATTTCGTAGGCCTCTCGGGATTTCCCTCACGCTTACCGAAAGATTCTTCTATCATAGGAACCTGAACGACTTCCCCGTTATAGGAGATCATATCTTCATTCAGCTTAAGGTAATAAAGTTTCGGGTTACCCCAGTAAAGGTGGGCTTGTCCGTCATCATCAATAAAGACAGTCGGATCTATGTCTCCCCATTCGGTTTGAACCAAAGCTTTTCCGAGCGGATCATAAAACGGTCCGTAAGGACTGTCTGCTACAGCCACACCGATTGCACCCCGATTATTCGTCTTCGATATCATAGGGGCATACATATAAAACTTACCGTTTTTTTCGATGCACTGGCTCGCCCATGCATCCCCCTTAACCCACTCGAAATCGAAATAAGACAGTATAACTCCGTGATCGGTCCAGTTTACCATATCGTTGGTCGAATAAACTCTCCAATTATTCATAGTAAACCATGTAGAACCATCCTCATCATGTGTGGTGTATACATACAACCTATCGTTATATACCATAGGTGCCGGATCGGCGGTATAATTTGTCTGTATGATAGGATTCTGAGCACTAATTGTGATACTCATATTCATTATCGATATCAGGAGTGTAAGGTAAGTTATATAACTTTTCATGGTAAATAGTTTTTTGTTATCGGGTTAATACAAAACCACTATTGGGTTGGATTGAAATAAATATTTTCCCGGTTTTATCGATTTTATTAATCTCTAACAAAAGCTTCTTATCTTTTTTATCATTATACACTGATACATTTTGTCCGGCCAACATTGGCAAATTTAAATTGAGATTCACAGGGATTTCCCCCGCATTAACTCCTGCGACATACCATTTATCGCCGTTTCGCCGAGCTAATACTGCATATCTTCCCGGATAACCGTCTATATAGACAGTCTCGTCCCAAGTAGTTGGTATTTTCTTCATGAAATCGATAGCAGAAGCAGGTGCATCGGTCAAATTATTAGGTGTAAGAGCAAACATCTGCACAGGATTCTGAAATAAAATTCCTGTCGCTAATTGGAAGGCATCGGTAGTCAATCGCTCTTGACCTTCCTTGTTTTCTTTATTCAGATATTTATTCAAAAGTACACCGCCAAATTCCATACATCCGACAGTATTACGGATAAAAGGATGCAGCGAGGCATATAGTGATTCATTCTTACGAACATCCTCCGAAAAGATCAGCATCTCGGAAGCCAATACCGCTTCACTGCCGACATAGTTGGGATAGATCCGTTCCCATCCGCGAGGGAGTGTACAGCCATGGAAAATAATCATCAATCCATAATCATTAGCATCGGAGAGGATGTCTTCGTACAATCGCATAGTCTCTTGCTTATCACCTCCAAAGAAGTCGACTTTTAAGCCTTTCACTCCGACATTTTTCAACCATTTCATTTCTTTTTTGCGAGCAACGGAAGTATTCATCCGGTTTCTCGGTCCTTGAGGGGCATCGTTAAACGAACCGTTGGAATTATACCACAAGAAAACATCTACATTTTTCGAATTGGCATATTTAATCAACTCTTCCATTTTTTCGTATCCGATGTTGTTGTCCCATAATGCGTCTATCAGTATATATTCATATCCCATTGCTGAGGCTAAGTCGATGTATCTGACCTGATCGTCCCAATTCATACTGTTGTCTTGCCATACAATCCAGCTCCATGTGCTGCGTCCGTATTTATAC
>DQAM01000435.1:0-12841 GCA_003523545.1 Dysgonomonas sp. | reverse complement strand
TTATACTTTTGAGAAGCATCGTAAAGTGGTTCTACAACATCGAACGGAATCGTTGTTTCCACAACAGGTTTCAGATTATCTCCTATGGTTATAGTCCTCCATGGCGTTACACCGGGCAAACCGATCTGAACACCATTACTTCCGAATCCATTGTTTTCTTTGGGATTCGGGTATTCAACTGTGTACATTCCATCGTGATATTTGCCCAAATGGGAAGCACAATACAGACTTGTAACTCCTGTTTCGGACAACAATACCCATCCGTCATTGCCTACACGGAAAAGACCGGGAAAAACATAACCTGTACCCGAAGTAGTTTCCGCCATAGGCACATCTGTCTGATAACCCGATTCGTAACTGGGCGACGTACGGGCAAAAGACTCCATCGGCGCCATCATGTACGATACAAAAGCGGTAGTAACGGACGGAAACCTGAATCCGGTCGTCTCTTTTTCGACTACACAAGCCCTGCGCTCTCCCCAAGCAGACAGTTCGTAACGAAAAGCCACATCATTATTACTCACTTGAAATAGTACGGAAAGCTGCCTTTCTTTGGCATCCTGAAATGTACATCTCAAAGTATTTGCTTCGTAATGAACCTGAGCCTGTTTTATTTTATCCTGTGTATATTTTTTATCGACCTTTCCTTCCGATTTCTGGACAAATTTCATATTCGTACTGAAATCGCCTTCATTGGTAATCAATCCCAATGGTGAACTTTCGAGCATAGGTTTATCTTTATACGTAACCGAGTACATCGGTTTACCCTCTTTCACAAAAATCTTCACATTCAGATGTCCGTCAGGACTCAAAACGGACATATCCTGCGAATATACCGACCATGCACATAACACTCCGAAGATCAAAACAAAAAACTTTCTCATCTTTTATATTATAATTTACGATAAACATTGAAGCCGTTTTCACTTTTATAGTAACTATTTTTCTTAGCTTTTTGCGATTTTGTCATACTGAACCGTAGGTGAAGCATCTGTTTCGTTAAAAAAGATCTTTCGTTTCACTCAAGATGACAAGAAAAGTAAAAAGTCAAGACGAATTCAATATCTATAATTTCACCTCTATTTTATTTCCTTTATATTCAACAGTCTTTTGAGTACCATCCTGCAATACTATGGTAAACTGCCTGTTCGACAACATGCCGGTATAAGAGCCCTTTCTTTTTTCGATAATTAATTTTCGGGAAGAATTATCCCATGTCATCGGTATCTCTGTATAAGCCCCTTTTTCATAATTATAATTATCTCCTTCATCTTCATAGAGGGTAAAACTGCCGTTAGCTCCCTCGTATACCTTTAAGGTAAGGTTATCCCATTTCTTCTCGGCAGCATACTGTACTTTAGGCCCTATCGGGATAATACTACCTGCCTTAACATACAGAGGAATCATATCTATGCTTGTCTCACGTACTATCTCTTTTCCTCCATTGTGTTTCTCGTTCGTCCAGAAATCATACCATATTGTCCCCTCAGGCAAATATACTTTAGTCGATTTCGTTTTGGTAAAATCAGCATTGGCAACCGCATCTTGCTTTTTAGAATCTCTGTTCCATCCATCTTCTTCATTCACTTTTACTATTGTTTCGGGGGTGTATTGAGCCTGAACTATAGGCGCTACAAGAATGGATTTGCCAAACATGTACTGATTGTTGATATCCAAAGCATTTTTATCGTGAGGAAAATCCATCACCAAAGCCCTCATAAAGCTCGATTGATTGTTTGTTACCTGCCATGAAGTGGAGTAAATATAAGGCAATAGTGAATAACGCAGATTGATAGTTTTTTCAATGGCATCGTAGATAGGCTCACCCTTTTTCCCAAAGAAATATATTTCGCGCGGAGTATCCGTACCATGCGAACGCATCATCGAATTGAATGCCCCGAATTGCATCCATCTTACATATAATTCCTGAAACATCGGATTCTTTGTAGCGCTTCCGTCGTTCGGGGTATTGTTATAATGTCCCGCAAAAAATCCGCCTATATCGCTGTTCCAATGAGGCAGTCCGCATATTGAGAAATTCAATCCTGCAGGAATCTGATTGCGCAACGACTCCCAAGAAGAGCCAACATCGCCCGACCATACATTAGCCCCGTAACGTTGTTGTCCTGCAAAGCCTGAACGCGTCAATATAAACACCCGCTTAACGGAAGTCACCGAACGCTGGTGATCATATACGCCTCCTACCGACATGAGCGGATAGGCATTGCGAACTTTACGGAATGAACCCAAATAGGTCTTGGTATCCATATCTTCGGGCTTCCAATCGAGATGATCGGGTTCGGTCGAATCCATCCACCATCCGTCCATTCCCAGTTTAAAAATACCATCATTGAGATATTTCCAATATATGTCGCGGGCTTTAGGATTGTATGCATCATATACACGTACCCCCGAAGGATATTCCATGTTGGGAGGCCATGAATCAATTCCCGATTGAGGCCATGTAGAGAAGTTAAACAGCATGCCGTTTTTATCCAGTTCTCTATAAGGTTTTGTCTGCGGACCGAACGAAGACCAAATAGAAATAATCATGTGTGCATTCATGGCATGTACATCGTCAATCATCTTTTGAGGCTTATTAAATTCGGGATTTTGGAAATCCATTGCATTCCATAGATAATTATTTCCCCAGTATTGCCAATCCTGAATAATACCATCGATAGGAACTCCCAATTCTCTGTATTTACTGACTACACCTACTGTTTCGTCCTGACTCTTATAACGCTCTTTGCTCTGCCAGAATCCGTATGTCATAAAGGAAACATAGGAACCAGTCCTGTCAGACTGCGCATTTGTGCAATTACGCCATCGGCATTGCCTCCATTCATAAAATAATAATCGACACAATCTCCTACTTCAGAAGTAAATGAGGTTTCCTGCTGATCGTCTTTAAAAACTGTAGGCGAATAATTATCCCAGAATACGCCGTATCCTTTGTTTGATTGAAAGAAAGTCACAACATTCTCAACATTCCCTTGTATCAGATTCTTAGTCTGGTTGCGTTGTATCATTTTTCCGTTTTGCAACTGTCCAAGCCCGTAAATAGCTTCGTCCTTATCGAGAGCAAAAGGTTGACAAACCTTAAATGTTTTGACACCTGCATCATTGAAATCCGTAAATTGAGGTGCACTTTTTTCTTTCAGCAAAGATTTATTCTTGGCGTCTACGAAATTTATTACACCTGATTTCAAGTCTATACTGATCCCAATGTTGTTACTCTTTAGTGTTACAACATCTTCTTTTTGTTCTGTCGAGAATTTGATAATTTGTGGTTTTCCGACAACGGATAAACTTTCTTTAGTATACTTCCATCCTACAGGGGACTTTACAACTCTTATCGTAGAGGGACTATAAAATTGAAGTTCTACATCAATAGAGTTAATTGTCACTTTCAGTCCGTTCGGTGTCTTTTCGTAATTTTGTGCCGTTATGTTTGTATTACAAATAAATATAACCAATAAAAATGCTAGAATAGATCTGGTTTTCATGGGTTTTAATATGTTAAGGTTTTTCATTTGATGATTAGAAACATACTTTACAAAAATAATTCAGAATGAATCCATTCCTTTTTTAATTTTAGATAATAAACTTTTAATTATAGATACATTTCCCGTTCTGCAACAACATTCTTCTGAAAACACTTTGTTAATAGGTTTGTTTTTGTAATATTCGCAGAACGAATGAAAGTTGTCGCCGACTTATTCGCAGCCCCCTTTATCGAAAGCGCTTTTTCTTCTTCTAAAACAGATATACAGCACAAGGGTCTGCACTAGCTTTCCTGCCTTATAGCATTTTAATGAACAAGCTTATTGAATAACCTATATAGTTCTGAAAAATACATAAAGATGAAAATAAAAGAAAACATACTATCTACAAAAGGAATCTACCTTGTCATATTATTTTTTTTTCCTACTATCCTTTTGGCTGAAAAAATACCCTATGAAGTAACAAAGAAGCAAAATGGAATAGAGCTTTTAGCAGGAAATAAAAAGTTGAGTTTGGAGTTCATAAATCCGGCAATAGTAAGGGTGAAATATGTTCCCGAGGGAGAATACGAAAGTAATAATACCAATGTATGCATTCCACAGGAACAGAAAAATATCACGATCAAATTTCAACAAAAAGACGAAAAGTTTTTCTTGGAATCAGACCTTCTAAAGTTAGAAATAAATAGGTTTGACGGTAGTATCAAATATTTTACAAAAACAGGCAATTTACTATTAAAAGAAAACGAACAATTTCCTCGTCTGACAGAAAAAATCGAAATTGAAACCGTTGAGTTTGACAATAGTAAAAATCGAACGGTAAAAACTGCTGACGGCGATAAAGTTATCTCGGAAATAGCTTCTGTAAAGAAGGCTGGTACTGCTTGGAAAGCACGTCAGCAATTCATTTGGCAGGAAGGAGAAGCTCTGTATGGGCTAGGCTCGCATCAAGAGGATTATATGAATCTGCGCGGTACTATGCAATATGTGTATCAGCATAACCTGAAAGCATCTGTTCCTGTACTGATGTATACGAAAGGTTACGGGCTATTATTCGATGCAGGTTGTGCTATGGAATTTCACGATGATGAAAAAGGAAGTTACATGGAAATGCTGGCAGTCAATCAGATCGATTATTATTTTATGTATGGCCCCGAATTTGATGAGATTATCGCACAATTCCGCCAATTAACGGGGAAAGCGCCCATGATGCCCCGGTATATATTCGGGTATGTACAGTCGAAAGAAAGATATCCCGACCAACACACAATCGAGAATATTGTTACCCGCTTCAGAAAAGAGCAAATACCAATGGATGTCGTCGTGCAAGACTAGAACTATTGGAATGACGGATGGTTCGGGCATAAAAAATTTAATACTAAAACCTATCCTGACCCTACCAAAATGATCCGGCATATTCATGATAATAATGTCCGTTTCATGATATCAATATGGCCCCATGCCACACACAACGAGAATGAAGAGATGAGTGCAAAAGGCTTTGTTTTAGGACGAAATATTTATGATGCGTATAATCCCGATGCCCGAAAAATGTATTGGGATGAATATGTAAATAAAAATTTATTTTCGCACGGAGTAGACGCATGGTGGTGCGATGGTACTGAACCTATCGATGCGGATTGGGGTAATCATGCAGATAATATTGCAAATAATGCAGCTGCCCGCTTCGAAAATAATGTAAGGGATCAGACTCATCTTTTAGGAGCTTTAAGGGTTAATACTTATTCTCTGCATCATTCTCAAGGTATTTATGAAAACCAACGGGCAACAACCGAACAGAAACGTGTAACAATTTTGACACGATCTACTTATGCAGGGCAACAACGGTATTCTACATTCGTTTGGAATGGGGATACAAAAGCTACATGGGCAGATTTTGCGCAACAAATACCGGCAGGACTTAATTATATCTCGACCGGACTTCCTTACTGGACCATCGATGCGGGTGCCTTTTTTGTAGCAGACAAGGAGTCTTGGTTTTGGAAAGGAGATTTTCAAAAAGGGTCTGAAGATTTAGGTTATCGCGAATTTTATGTCCGAAATCTACAATTTTGCCAGTGGTTGCCTTTGTTCAGAAGCCATGGTACAGATTTCGGACGTGAGCCATGGCAGTTTGGCGAATCGGGAACCATGTTTTACGATGCTATAATTAAACAGATAAATTTACGCTACAGGTTATTGCCTTACACATATTCCCTTGCTTCAATGGTAAGTTTTCATGACTATACTATGACCCGCTCATTGGTATTTGATTTCAGGGACGACAGCAATGTATATGATATCAAAGACCAACTTATGTTTGGACCTTCAATTATGGCTTGTCCGGTAACCAAACCCATGTATTATGATGCGGGAGATAAAGAATTGCGGGGAGTAAGCAAAAAACGCTTGGTATATTTACCCAAAGGGACAGCGTGGTTTGACTTTTGGACAGGGAAAGAATATGTCGGTGGGCAAATAATAACAGCAGATGCGCCTATCGACAATATACCTGTTTTTGTAAAATCCGGCTCGATAATCCCAATGGGACCTCTGCAACAATATTCATCTGAAAAACTCGATGCAGAATGGGAAATTCGTATTTATTCGGGAAAAGACGGAAAATTTACAGTCTATGAGGATGAGAGTGATAACTATAATTATGAACAAGAACAATATTCGACTTTTGATCTAACTTGGAACGATAAAAACCGGACATTAAGGATTAGCTCCAGAAAAGGCAGTTTTGATGGAATGGTGAAAAAACGTGATTTGAATTTAGTATTGGTAAAACCGGGAGTAGGTACTGATATAACAGAAGCAGTCGGAAAAAAAGTTACTTATAAAGGGCAGGAAATTGAGGTGAGATTATAAAAATAAGATTATGAAAAAAAATCATTTTATTTGTTTTCATTTTTTCTAATATAATTCGATGCAATACTTCAGGAGAAAGGATTTATGGGGTGTCTGACTTTAGGTTGTAGAAAATAAATCATTATATGCATTGTTTCTCTGTCTTTCCTAGTCTGATTATCCTTTGACGGCTTTAGCAGGAGTAAGTATTTTAATATTTTGAGTTTATTTTATCTTGATTAAAGTATTCTAAATCCGAGTAAATTTTTCGGTAAATAAAATTCTGTTCGATATATTATCTCCTCACTTAATCAGATCGTTATAACTAAATAAATTATCGTATTAAAAGAATGAAAAATCGAGTTCCATTCTTAGATACAGAAAACTTTATACAAAAAATAAAGGAGTCATTTTTATCCAAAGCATATAATTATTGATGAAATAAAAATAATAAAATATCATTCATTATTTTAACAAATAAAAATTCGATTATACTTTTTATTTTATACATTTGCACAAGAGGCTATCTGATAAGTATGCAAAACTATGTAAATACCTGTCAAAAGAACCGTTTCTAAATCATTACTTCGCTAAAATTACCTCTTTGTAATCGATTGATAAAGAGCGATAAGACTCAATAAAACTGCTATTTGAAGGAAATTGCAGCAATTTGTAATATTGATAAAGTCTTAACTTTCCATATAGCAAGACACCTTTATTTGCATTTTTAGCTGATAATAAACAAGTTACAATAAATCCTCCCTAAATAGGTAACGATTTAGAAACGAGCTAAGTTCGCTTTTTTACCTCATTTTGCATAAAATCCAAAGAACGACTTTTCAATAGCAAAGATAGTATAATCTCTCGTTATTCAGTTAAAGATTATCCAAATACTTCGGTTTGCCATTTGTCTTTCCCTTACAATTCTATCACAAGTGATAACTTATCCACCACTTTTTTACTCACATATTTATGTCGGTAAATAGCTATCCTGAGTTGAAGAATAACAAAACGCACGCGAGTTTTCTTTACAGGCTAGAGAAACGAGACACATGCCTGGAATATGTTATCGGTTGATCTCAGATCGTGGCGTTTCCATTTCTCGCCCGCAGATAACTCCGCATACTCCCAAAACCTACACTCCGAATCAGCTCCTCTTTTTCTTCATTAGAGTATTCATTGTCAAGTTGCAGTTTGGCCGCATCCTTTAATCTCAGGCTGTTCACATATTGTCGGAAATTCATGCCATATCCCTTGTTGATAAAAGCAGAGAGATAGGTGCGATTAGTGTGTAAATCAACGCATAAGTCGGTAATCTTCAGCATTGGGTTGAGGTAGGGCTTTTTACGGGAAATATATTCCTCAAATATCTTTTTATTCAATGCGATCATATCTGTAGTCGTTGGTACAGAGGCATCTATGTTATTTTCTGTTGTGTTTTCTTCGATGATTACATAATAATCCGTGATCGTGAAATAACAGAGTACCACCATGTGGATAACAATCAATATTGCAGGAATAATCCAACCCACCGAGGTCAACGCATTCAGCGGGCCAAACAATGAAATGCCTAATGGTATGATAACCATTGGCAACATCAAGAGCACGCTTAACAAGAGCCAGTTCGATGAACTTCTGTCCGAATCGGCTGAGTAATCCGCAATCTCACGCCTGTAGCGCATGATACGCTGCACGGCTAAAACCATATATATCAGGCTCAATATTGCTCTGCCCCAATACCTTGTATTAACCCATGCATGATAGAAGGGAAAATGAGAGCCTGTGGGATCTACATGGGTGGCTGAGTAGATTTTTTCCGCATCCGGAATAAACAGCGACCAGCCCACTGTGATCAATAATACGGCAGTGGGAATGATATAATGTTTTTTCGAAAATTTTTTTTCCTCAGGTAATGAAGTCAGAATATAAGTGTAACGATAAAGTGTTACCTGCACCAGAAGGTAAGTACAATAAATAAATGGATCAATTTTGGGCAGCACTTCACATTGACATACATATATTATTCCATATATCCAGTTAAAAGCGATTAACACGAAAAAAAACAGCAGGGCACTATACAGACTACGGGTGTTCGCATCTTTGGATTTATTGTAAAAAGACATTAGTAACACGATACAAGTCAGGGCTGTTATCGCGGGTAATGATAGGGTAAGCAAGGAGAGTATGACGGTATTATCCATTATCATTTTTTTTCGATCGGTTAGTGTCTGTAACCTTTTTCGGTTTTTGGGAGCGTTTTGCTTTGGTGGCTTCTGCGTGTTGCTCTGCTCGTTGGTAACTGTCGTAACTCCCGAACCCTGCCAGAATAACCTGCCGGGCGCGTGAAAGTCGCTTTGTCGCTGAGGCTTTGCTGATCGCCGCTAACTCTTTAAGCCGCCAACGGTTGATAAATGTATTGAAATTCATCCGGTAAGCCTGATTGACAAGGGCCGAAAAGCAGTTGCGGGTATACCCCATTTGTTCCGCCAGCGTTTCAAGTTTCAGTTTGGGGTCGAGATAGGGCTTTTCAGCGTTAAAGTAGGTGACTACTTTATTTTTAAAATCTGCCAATTCCTCCTTGTCGATCTTGTTTTCGGGACGGATTACTGTCCTTCGTTTCCGTGGCTTATCGGGTTCAATTACTGCTTCCGAGACTATGATCCTACGCTTTTCTCTGACAGGATAGTTTCCTTTCAGCACATTTACGGTCATTATGAGGCAGACCACTGAGCAGGAAACGGCAGCAGAGTTTATTGCCACTACCCCCGTATTGTTTTTCCCTATCACAAGTGTGAGTACTGGTATAAACACGGATGCGCAAACCAGTATAAGCACCGTCTTGAGCCATTGAAGCATATATGGTTTCGGGGTATCCGCTTTCATTTTTCCGCGATAGGACAGATAGCGCTTAACTGACTGTGATGCATATAATAGGTTAAAAACCGACTTAGTGACAAGCACCGAAGTGAACACCGCAGAAAATGCAGGATAATTCGGATCATGCTTTCCCAGTCCATGGACAATGCCCAGCTTTACCTCGGGCGGTATCATCGACGACCATATCAACACAATTAGTGTCATCACGATAGGGATAAAATAGTGCCACCACAAAAAGCGTGTCAGCGTAATTTCACATATCACCCGGTAGAGAGCGACTGTTGTAAATGACGAGCAGAAATAACACAAGGCGAAAGCACCCACATAAGCCTCAGGCCACAACAAATAGCATATCCATGAGGCGAAAGTGCCAGCAATGATGGTTAAGTACCATATCGTAGCATCCATCATCCGGCGGTCAGGATACCTTACAATCTCATATCGTGCCATCATCATAAAGGCTATGCACAGCAACGATACAACAAATGGAAACCAGGTAATAATGATCTGCATTATCGTCATCTTATAAATGTATGTCAAAGGTAATTAATTATCTGTATATATCTATTAATCAATAAATAATTGCTAATTAATCCGCAAATCGCAATTCAATTATTGCACTTTTGATACTATTTCCTTTCCCGCATGGTGAAATTAGCCGATGATTATCAGCATTTCAAACATCTATCCATTCAGAAGAAACACCGGAAAATCGCTGTGATAAAATTTGATCCGGGTCTTGAAAACATCCATGATATGACTATTCATTTTATTTCCAGAGAAGGTGTACCTAAAGTCTAATGATTCTTATTTTTTATCATTAAATAAATAAACAATATGAAGTTACTGAAACGAAATTCAGATGAGCCAGATGTACTTATCTTACAAAAACTATTGTGTAAATGGGGATTTACTGTAGAACTCTCAGGGTTCTTTAACCAGAAAACGGAAGAAGCTGTATGCCTTTTCCAACGTTCACAAAATCTATCTCCCGATGGTATTGTGGGCAATCAGACATGGAACCGATTAAACGACGATGGTGCCCTGGAATTGAAAGCATACAAACTATCCGATTCGGATTTTATCAATGCTGCCGGACAGCTCCACGTAGAGGTGGCCGTAGTAAAAGCTGTTCAGGAAGTGGAAACCGGAGGTAAAGGAGGCTTTTTCAAACCGGGATATCCGGCTATATTATTCGAAGGACATATTTTCTGGAGTCAACTAAAGAAACAAAACATCCATCCGGAGGATGTAATAACCAACAATGAAGATATTCTCTATCCAAAATGGACAAAACACCATTATAAAGGGGGACTTAAAGAATACGAACGTCTGGAACAGGCAAAAAAAATCAACAGAACTGCCGCCTACAGTTCCGCCAGCTGGGGAATGTTTCAGATTATGGGATTTAACTATGCTGCGTGTGGCTGTCAAGATGTAGTAGAATTTGTAGAACAAATGTCCCAAAGCGAAGGAAAGCAATTGGAATTATTCGTACGTTTCCTGCAAACAAATAAATGGAGCCAATACCTACAGTCCCTCAATTGGACAGAATTTGCCCGTCACTACAATGGCCCCGGCTATGCTCAAAATCGTTACGATGAAAAACTAGCTGCTGCCTACCGGAAATATGCAATCCAAAAAGATTGAAATAGTAAAGAATATAGGAATGATAGCTTTGTTGATTGCCATAATTATGGGTTCTATCATGGCATACAGAAGAGAAAACTGTATCAAACCCAATGAATATGAGAAAGATCCGATGCTCAGGGTCTTGTTTACTAATGGCAAGCCCATAGGACAATCATTCAGCCGTTTTCAACCGGAAAAACGAATGGTACGGGTTGGATCTTATCAGGAGGCCTATGAAATTTTTCTAAGTATGTGTACAGATAAGAAAAAAATAATTACGGTCGTGCCGGAAGCTATACATATTTGCTACCTCTACCCGCTTTGCAATAAGAATGGGTATTTGTGCTTTACGGATAAAGTGGAATCCGATACCTATGAGGTCGCTGTTGTTTGGGTAATATCCGATTCTATTGCTAAAATGGGGGTTAGAGAGGTACACTTTGTAGAAACCATAAAAAATAACCCTCACAAGTAAAATAATTACTCATTAATCATTAAATGCATTGATTCATAAATAATTATAAGTAAAATAATCCGCAAATCGTAATTCAACTTTTGCTGTTTTATCACCCCATAAACACTAATTAGTACGATCTGCGGATTCGATTTGTACGTTTTGGTCAGCCTTACTCAATTATTCATCCTAATTTTGCAAAGATATAATTCTCTAATTAGGATAAATGGTCAGATACGCATTCATATCTCTCTGCCTGCTCTGCACTACACTTCAGGCACAAAACATTCAAAAAGAAAATACTCACCCCAAGGAAAGTTGGTACATCGGCTTGCAAGGCGGAGTGCCTTTCGGAATCAACACATTCAATAGTTTCGGGTCAGACAAAATCCGGCTCGGATATTCGGGTGGACTGTTTTGCGGCTACCACTTAAATCCCATACTGTCCCTTGAAGCGCAGGCGGCATGGGGAAGTTTCGGTATGAGTGCACGTGATTGCTGCACTGCCTACTGGCTCGGAGCGGATGAAAACCGCTATCTGGTCCCCGTTCTGGGCGAAGACGGTTGGAGTTATGCCGACTTATACAGTGAGGTAAGCCTGCAACGTTATGGTTTACAGCTAAATGTGGATGTGCTCCAACTATTCAGCCGAAACTCCGAGAGGCGGTTGACGCTGGAAGTATCTCCGTTGTTGGCAGTGACAGGCACTAAGGCTCGTATCAAAACAAGGGATGGTGACAAACAGGTGATGAAGGGAGATAATAACTGGCATTTGGGGGCTGGAGGTAATCTTTCTATGAACTACCGGATCAATCAGAATCTATCGCTCGGCATATACAGCGGAATCATCTGGCTCACAGGCAGCCAAATAGACGGTATGCCTCAGCATATCCATCAGAAAAACTACATCTGGGAAAGCGGCATGCGCTTGGGTTGGACATTCGGGAAGAAGCCTAAACCAAGACAACTCCATACCCCGGCAACGCCTGTCGAAGTGGAAACAGCCCCCCTTGTTGAGCAACCAACGATAATCATCGAAGTGGCCCAACCCATCGAAGAAAAGCAAACAGTAACACAAGTAACACAAGTGGAGCAGCTAACCGTAACCTTTCCCACCATCTTTTTCGCATTCAATTCTATCCGCCCCGCTCCCGGTCAAAGAGAGAACTTACAAGAAATATTGGCCATTCTTCTGGAAGAGCCTGAGATGAAGATAACCCTCACCGGGTGGTGCGATAACCGGGGATCGGTAGCCATCAATAACCGTATATCGCACCAACGCGCCGAAGCTGTAAAAAAATGGCTCGTAAGCAACGGCATACCTGCCGGGCGCATCCATGCCACAGGCAAAGGTATAGACAACCATGCTACCGACGATGCTAAAGCCCGCCGGGTGGAAACTAAAACGGAGGAAAAATAATGAGACAAGCAAAATATCAATATACAATAATCTGTACGCTGGTTGCCATATTCCTGACCGCTTGCAACAATGGATCGCACGATGATGAATTTGCAATCC
>DQAM01000439.1:3602-7250 GCA_003523545.1 Dysgonomonas sp. | reverse complement strand
TTAGGTGAAATTTCAGAAGATGTGCTCAAAGACGGTTATAAATTTTATGAGAACGGATTACCTACTGATGAAAGCGAAACAGACACAAAATCAACAGTTTGGGGACGCGTACCGACTCGTCAGTCTACGGTTTATGCCTTCGATAATTCATTATCTGAGGAAGCCAGGAGGATGCAGGATGCCGGATTAAACGGTCTCACTACCGAACAGGAATTTGGTTTTGAAACATACCAGAATTATTTGAGTAATTTGAGAAGAATACTTACCCCTGAAGTTATAAACAGGTGGGATAATGACCCGCATTCCCCCTTGAGAGATCCCGCAGGAGATAACTACCGCCACTACCGGGGAGATGATTTAGATAACAATGAGGTGAGTATACTCGACCGGTACAAATATTATAATGGAACCGAAGGGAATTCGTTTACCGATAATTCTAACAACCAAACTTATACAAGTGCAGCAAACTCGCTTCCCGACGTAGAGGATCTGAATCAGGACTATACAATGAACGAAACAGAAAGCTATTATGAATATAAGGTTCCGCTTAAGCCTAATATGAATATAGGCGATAACAACTTCATTGTAGACAAAAGAGAAGTGAAAGTCAATTTGGTTAACGGCGATACAAACGTCCCGGTCACCTGGTATCAATTCCGTATACCTATTCGTGAAGGTACTCCTCAGGGTAACATACGCGATTTCCGAAGCATCAGGTTTATGCGGATGTATCTTACAGGCTTTGAAGAAGAGGCTTTCCTGCGTTTTGGTACGCTCGATCTTATCCGCAGCGAATGGCGGACATACACCCAGCAACTAGAGGATGGTATCAACGAGGGACAGGGGACTATAAATGTCTCGGCTGTAAATATTGAAGAAAACTCGCAAAAGAAACCTGTATCATATGTAGTACCGCCGGGAGTTTCACGTATTCCCGATCCCAACCAGGCACAAATCAGGGAGGAAAACGAGCAGGCTATGTCTTTGCAGGTTAACAACCTCGATCCCAAAGATGCGAGAGCTATTTACAAAAATACCAATTACGACCTTCGCAGGTATAAACGCCTGCAGATGTTTACTCATGCGGAGGAATTAATAGACGGCCCCGAACTTGAAAGAGGGGAAATGACTGTATTCATGCGTCTGGGTTCCGACTACAAAAATAACTATTACGAATACGAAATTCCGTTATCAATCACTCCTCCCAGAGAATACAGCTCACGCAGCAACTCAGATCAGCTTGCTGTATGGCCTCAGGAAAACATGTTCGACTTTCCGCTCGAGCTTCTAACTAATCTAAAGCTGGAAAGAAACCGGGAAAAACGCAAAGCAGGCTCAGAAGTCTCTTATACTCAATTATATTCAGCTTACGACCCCGATAAGCCCAATAATAAAGTCAGCATTATAGGAAATCCGAGTCTTTCCGAGATCTCCGTTATGATGATCGGCGTACGGAATAACACGAATACTAAAAAATCAGCCGAGATATGGGTTAACGAACTCCGCATGACAGATTATGATGAAGAAGGCGGATGGGCCGCACAGGCCAACCTCAATGTCGGATTGTCCGACATCGCAACGATCAACCTGTCGGGAAGGAAGGAAACTGCCGGTTTTGGTGCTATCGACCAGAATATGATGCAGCGCCGTAACGATGATTTCTCGTCTTATACCGTTTCTACGAATGTGGATATTGGAAGACTTATACCTGAACAGGTAAAACTTTCCGCACCGCTCTTTTATTCTTATTCAAATCAGACGATCACTCCAAAATATGATCCTCTCGACCAGGATATAAAGATAGATGATGCACTGGATGCTGTCGAAACAAAAGCAGAAAAGGATTCCATCAAAAACCTTTCGCAGGATAAGACCATTACGAAGAATTTCAGCCTTACCAATGTCAGACTGAATATAAATAGTAAGAACCCGATGCCGTACGATCCGGCTAACTTTACATTCGGGTATGCCTTCAGCAAAACGGAAATCAGCAACCCAACAACGGCATACGATCGTACAGAAAACTATAAAGCCAGCCTGAATTATTCCTATTCACCGCTGATTAAACCCTGGGAGCCTTTTAAAAACATACAGAGCAATGCAGGATGGACAAAATATCCGAAGTCATTGTCTTTTAATTACCTGCCCAACAATATTGCTTTCAATTCATATATTACACGATATTATACCGAAACCCTTACCCGGGATTTGGAAAGTTTTATTGTGGGAGGGGATAACAGCAAAAACCAGATACTCACTTTCAGCCAGAATTTTTACTGGGACAGGGATTTCAGCATTAACTGGGACTTTATGCCTAACCTGAAATTCAGTATGCAGACAGGTACCCGTGCCGAAATAGAGGAGCCTTATCTGCAGGTCAATAAGAAATTGAATCCGGATGACTATGAAATCTGGAAAGATTCGGTTATGCGCAGCATCAAGAACTTGGGAACGCCTCTTTCTTACAGGCAGACTGCACAACTTACTTACACCTTGCCGACGCAGAACATACCTGTACTGGACTGGATAAATTCATCGGCAAATTACTCAAGTGAATATACCTGGGACAGAGGGGACGATATAGAAATAGTTGAAGATGGTAAAAAATTGAGTTTTGAAGTTGGTAATACGGTAACCAATTATATGAGCCTCAACCTTACTAACCAGTTCAATATGGTCAACCTCTACAACAAATTTTCTTTCTTAAAGAAGGTAAATGAGAAATTTGACTCACAAAGGAACCGGAGGCAGCAACGGCAACCCAGGCAAAGAACAAAAAGATTTGAGCAGGAAGTAAGGCTTAATACCGATTCAGCTACCATAGTATCTCACGGGCTGGGTACTAGAAACATAATTGTCACTGCCCGCGAAAACGGACGCATAATAAAATTAAAGTTCAAAAAGGTCGATGAAAACAGGATACGGATAAACAGAAAAGACACGGCGCAGATACGATTAAACATCGTAGATACGGGAGAACCGGACGAAACTGTACTGTACAAAATAGCTCAATATGGGGCTCGGGGCTTGATGTCGGTACGCAGCGTATCTTTCAATTACTCTATGCGGAATGAAACAGCTCTTGCCGGATTCCGCCCGGGTGTAGGCGATGCTTTTGGACAGAGGCGTACCAACCATGGATTAGTTCCGGGTTTAGGATTTGCTTTCGGCTTGGAAGGTGGGGAGGATTTCTTTGATCGCGTACGGGATAATGGATGGCTGATATTAGATGGAGAAAACATTAATCCCGCTGTCTATAATTCTATACGAAAATTCGATATCGATGTGCAGTTAGAACCCATAAAAGGACTAAAAATCCGCCTGAACGGCCTTCACGAGAAAAATAACCGTACCTCATATCAATATACTACCAATAATACAATTACTACAGCAGGTGGTAATTTTGCCATGACTACTATTGCTCTTTCATCCGCATTTGATAGCGGAAACGCTAAAAACGGGTATCAATCGAATGCTTTCGATAAATTTATCAGTAACATCGAAACCATCAGAAATAGAGTAGAAAATATATATTCAGACAGATTAAAATATCCGGATAGAGGATTTTTAGCAAAGACAAGCTATGCTAATCAAGGATATAGTACGAATAACGGATCTGTTGATCCGTATTCGTCCGATGTACTTATT
>DQAM01000439.1:0-3510 GCA_003523545.1 Dysgonomonas sp. | reverse complement strand
ATTCCCGCGTTTCTATCGGCATATACAGGAAAAAATGCAAATAAGATTTCATTGTCGCCTTTCCCTGCATTGACATCCATCCTGCCTAACTGGACTATTAACTATGACGGACTAAGTAATCTGCCCTGGTTCCGCGACAGGTTCAAAAATTTCCGGTTGATGCATTCATATACTTCCCGCTATCAGGTAGGTTCGTACAGTTCACATCTTACATGGGTAGAAGCGGACGGCGGCGACGGATGGGGATTTTCTCAAGGACTAGATGCAGGAAACGCATCGAGTCCGATGATATTACCGACATCTATGTTCGACATTCCAAGCATAACCCTCACAGAGAATTTCAATCCGTTATTCGGGGCATCGGGAATCTTCGACAATAATTTCGAACTCAGCCTTAGATACAATTACGGCAGGATACTTAACCTGAATATCCCGGCATACCAATTAGTAGAAACTCTCCAAAAAGATTTAGTAATCGGAATAGGATATAAAATGGACGAATTTAACCGCATACTTGGTATTCCGTCAAAACAAGGCTACAACAACGACCTGAACGTGAAACTTGATATATCGAACCGGACACAGCAATCACTCATCCGCAAAATCGAAGATAAATACACCGAAGCAACCGCCGGAAACACAACTATGACAATCAAGCTGTCTGCCGAATATACCATGAGTAGATCATTAGTAGTAAGAACTTTCTTTGACCGTATCGTCAATAAGCCTCTTATTTCTTCAGCAGGTTATCCCCGGGCTGACACCAATTTCGGCATAAGTCTGCGTTTCCTTCTCAATCAGTAGTATTCCGACGACCACCAGACGGAGTACACAATAATTAACAGTAGGTTTTTTTTCTTCACTTATTTATTCATTTCCATGTTTTTAGATATAATAATTCAAAAAAATAGAGATTGTTAAAATTTTTCCTGTGAAATGTTAAACAAAAATAGTCTATCTTTGTTAAAAGGAAGATAGAACTTTTAGTATTAGGTCTATAAATTAATAAATTATACGGGAGTACATTCTAAATGAAAAAGTCAACGATATGGTTGCTGGCAGCTGTGATGGCTGCAACTTTTTTTGGTCTGCTTTATATACAGATCAATTACTTTCGTACTACCTTGAAGATGAGGGAGGATACTTTTGACGAGGCCGTAAAAAGAAGCCTGTATCAAGTATCTAAAAATTTGGAATTGGATTTAACAAAGAAATTCCTCGATGAGGAGTATATAGCTTTCAACAAGAAAAATAGTTATGGTAACCCTTTGGAAGAATCTCCCGGACGGAAGACTGTTACCAACCGGCAGCGGATAAGGATTACTGACCCGAGCGGCAACCCCATTGCCAATATGGAATACGATATTTCTCAGACAACAGACATCCAGATTGCAAAACCGGGTAGACATCGTCAAGGATCTAATGCCGTTGCAGACGCTTCTTACAGGATGCAGGAATATTTCAGGGAGCGCCACGAATACAGCAGAGAGTTAGTCGAAAGTGTAGCCTCCAAGATGACTCAGGCTTCCCCGAATATGCCTCTCGAAGAAAAAGTCAATTTCAAGAATCTGAATAACACTATACGGGATGAACTTAGATACAATGGTATAGATATACCCTTTCAGTTCGAAATAGTAGATAAGAATGACAAGCCTGTATATAAGCAGGAAACATACAGGGAACCGGCTAAAGCGGAAATATATCCGCAAGTACTTTTTCCGAACGATCCGATTGATAAGCTGAATTACCTGTGGGTATCTTTCCCCACAAAGCATCAGTACTTGTTGAATGAAATATCGTTGTTTGTGATACCTGCGTTTGTCTTTACATTTATTCTTTTAGTTACGTTCATCATATCCATATACCTCATATTCAGACAAAAGAAATTATCTGAAATGAAAAGTGACTTTATGAATAATATGACGCATGAACTGAAAACACCGGTCTCAACGATCTCGCTGGCCGCACAGATGCTGAAAGACCCGGGCATTATGAAGTCGCCCGAAATATTCAAGCATATATCCAGCGTAATCAATGATGAAACAAAACGCCTGAGTTTTCAGGTCGAGAAAGTATTGCAGATGTCGCTTTTCGAAAAACAACAAGCCACACTTAAACTAAATGAATTGGACATAAATGATGTAATCGTAAATATTGCAAATACATACCAAGTTAAAGTCGAGAAATTCGGAGGAAGTATCGATATTGATTTGGAAGCAACGGATACATCTGTTAATGCAGATGAAATGCATATAACCAATGTACTCTTCAATCTTTTGGACAATGCGCTCAAATACAGGCGCGAAGACATCCCTTTAAAATTGATGATTCGCACTTGGAATCAGAACAATAAGGTATACATAAGCGTTGAAGATAATGGAATAGGCATTAAGAAAGAAGATGCCAAACGAATATTTGACCGCTTCTACCGTGTATCGACCGGAAACAGGCACGACGTGAAAGGCTTTGGGCTTGGATTGGCGTATGTGAAAAAAATCATTGACGATCATAAAGGTACTATCAAGGTAGAAAGTGAATTAGGACAAGGAACAAAATTTATAATTAGTTTATTCAATATAAAGTAGCGATATTATGGAAGAAAAATTGAAATTATTTTTATGCGAAGATGATGAAAACCTGGGCATGCTGCTTAGAGAATATCTTCAGGCAAAAGGATTTGACACCGACCTGTACCCCGACGGGGAAGCAGGATATAAAGGCTTCGTTAAAGAAAAATACGACCTGTGCGTATTGGACGTAATGATGCCTAAAAAAGATGGTATAACATTAGTAAAAGAAATCAGAGCAATTAATCCCGATATACCTATTATTTTCCTTACAGCTAAAAACATGAAGGACGATATACTTGACGGATTCAAAGCCGGAGCGGATGACTATATCACCAAACCTTTCAGCATGGAAGAACTGGTGCTTCGTATCGAAGCTATTTTCCGCCGTGTAAAGGGCAAAAAAGGTAAGGACCAGCAGATATATCAATTTGGTAAAATGACTTTCGATACTCAAAAACAAATTTTGACTATCAACGGTGAGAGCACCAAACTGACTACTAAAGAATCTGAACTATTGGCATTACTTTGTGCACATGCTAACGATATACTGGAACGCAACCATGCTCTGAAACAAATATGGGTGGATGACAATTACTTCAACGCAAGAAGTATGGACGTGTACATCACTAAATTGAGAAAGCTTCTGAAACCGGATCCTGAAATTGAAATTATCAATATACACGGTAAAGGTTATAAACTGATTGCACCGGTAAATGAAGAAGCAGAAAATCTAGAAGCTTAGACGGTAATAATTCCCTATAAAGAATAAAAGCTGCAAATCAATTTGCAGCTTTTATTATGTTCGTATATTTATAAAAATCCACGAAAGAATCGTGAAAATCATCGTTCCTAATATCTTTTTTTATCTTTTCAACGTAATTTTCGATATCCAACACAAAAGAAGTATCCTTAACATAGTAATTATTCAAATTCCCTCTTT
>DQAM01000440.1 GCA_003523545.1 Dysgonomonas sp. | reverse complement strand
GGTTCTCAGGGTCATCATTCTGACGCTTCCATTCCCTGAGTTGTCCCCAGTTTCCAATGGATAAACCGTTATCCAGTTTATTTAGTCTCTCTATAAGACGATTGGTAAATTTCTCATCGGTTCCCAGTATTCGCCCTGCCTCTATAGTGTTCACGAATAAGTCCCAGATAAGTTGCTGGGCATAGGCGATACCGGTTTCCCAAGGACCATGTTCAGGCGACCACTCATTCGGTGCTGCCAGCTTGCCGTCTTCATCCACAATCAGGCGCTCGAGCCAAAATTCACAGGCTGATTTCATGACCGGATAGGCCGTTTTTTCCAGATAGTCCCTGTGCGGGTCGAACAAATATTTGTCCCATATATGCATGCAATACCAGGCATTGGCAGGACGATTCCATTCCCAATCCGAATATCCGAATATATTATTTTGGGTTTTCATGGCCCATCCTCTACATTCAAGACTGGAAGCCATATCTTTCCACGAAGACAGCAACTGCGACTCATTGTATATATAATTTATGAAAGGCAGATGGCATTCGGCCAGATTGGTTGTTTCCACAGGCCAATAGTTCATCTGTATGTTGATGTCGGAATGTATGTCGCTTTCCCATGGAGGAGAATTATTATCGTTCCATAGACCCTGAAGATTCGAAGGCAGATCTAAACCGTCTCTTGAACAAGCTATTTTCAAGTAACGGCCATACTGAAAGTATAATACCTCCAATGCGGAATCATGATATCCATCCGTATATTTCTGCAAGAGTTCATCTGTCGGTATATATGGTTTCGTATTACCTACATTCAGATATACACGGCTGAAAAGTAACCGGTAATCTTTTATATGGTCTTTCTTTATCGATTCGAATCCTTTTGCTGCGGCTTTTTCGTTAGCAGATACTATGTTTGCCTGCCAATTGCTTGTCGTCAAATAGTCGGAACGTACAGGGTCATAGTTTGTTGCTGCGGTTAGATAAACAGTTGCCGTATTTGCTCCGGTCACAACTATACGGTTTCCGTCTGTTTGGATGCTTCCCCCTTCGTTTTGTACGGATAATCTTGTTTCATATGATAGCAGTTCGAATTTTCCGCCAAACATTATTATATTGCCTTCTACAGATGTTTTCTCTTCATGGGCTCCCTGAAAACGGAGGCTGAAATTTAATTTACCTTTCTTCCCCGCGGTAAAACGCATAGCAATAACATTATCGGGAAAACTTGCCAGATATTCTCTGGTATATTGTATACCGTTCGATTTGTAAGTTACCCGGGCTACCGCGTTTTCTATATCCAGTTCGCGGCGGTAATCCGTAATGTTTAAACTGTCAAAATCGATATATATGTCTCCGAAATTCTGATAGGCTCCCCTGACGGACGTGCTTCCCGTCCACAAGGTCTTATCGTTGAACTGGACTCTTTCCTGCTTTATGCCCCCGCATACCATCGCCCCGATACGGCCGTTGCCTATTGGCAACGCAGAGGTCATCCAATTAGTGGCTGGGCGGGTATACCATAAAGATAAGCCCTCATCCTTCTGTTTCGATTCCGCATTTAGAGAGGTTGTGACAAGTAATAAAAAAACGAATTGAAATAACAGCCATTTGATGCTAGATTTCATGATTTGAGTATTATGAATTTTGTAATACAATCTTCTTTAGTAATTCCATATGAAAAATTACTCATCGCAATAGTTATAAACCTCAAAAGCAGATATCCTACTCTTAAAATCCCCGGTTTTTTCTAAAGGAAATACCAAGGTGATTACATAATTTATAGATGCCTTCCCTTCATTAAACCAAATTTTTCTCATCTTCAGGTCTTCTTTCAACCTATCATCGATATAAAGGCGGATAGCTTTGTTATCTCCACAGATTTTGATTTCAGCTTTACTCCCTTTCTTTACCCTATAATTAAATGTATATAGATAACCGTCCCTTGAAAATCCCAGTAATCCTTTAATCGGATCTGAAAGATAAAATACAGCATTAGGCGAACTGAGCAAGACTGTGCCTTTATTCTCTTCTACTCCTTCAATCTCAAACCTGACAGTATAGTCATAACCTATCTCCGTATGCCCCGTTTGTGTATTTGCCGCTAGTATCGGCTGGCTGTATACAAGAGATGGTGTATTACCTATTTTCCCTGCGATATTAACACCCGGAGCTTCGCTTAACAGCTTTCTTTTTGCATCGAAAATGTCATACTCTAAGGTTACACCATTTCCCGTCCACATTTTTACAGCCAGTGTATGTAGGGCGGGTAGTACGCGGTGATGTATATCCTTAGTAGATATCCCGTTGCCCACATGATCGTTCCAAACGGCAAACATTCCTCCTGCAATATTGGGATCTTTTTCAGCGAATACCTTTTTGCCGATACGTGCCGGTGTCCATTCATTATACAGCTTTTTTGTATTCAGGTAATCGTAGTAATACCCTGCTGCAGGTACAATATACAGCAATCCGTCAGGAATGCTGACAAGCTTGTAGCCCTGCTGTATCATGGTATCCGGCTGGGCATAGTTATTGTGCCAGGCCCACATAAGAACATTATCTGATTTTACCGGAGTCCCGCCCCTGGCGTGCGTCAAAGCCCCCCATATGCAGGCTTGCTTCCCGAAGCTTTCTACATAGCGAATGTAATAATCTGTAAAGTAGCGGAATTTTTCTACTACTTCTTGTTTCTTGTTTGAATATTCATCGGTTCCTACGTGCATTCTTTTACCTCTGAATACAGGCTCATCTCCTCCGAGATACTCTTTCAGCAGATTGTCCAGAAAATTATAAGTTTCCGGATTAAACAGATCGAGATGATCCATGCCGTATTCTTTACTGCCTATTTCAGGCTTATAGTGTGAAAAGGCTAAAGAGTGTGCCGGAATATCTATTTCGGGTATAATCTCTACGAAATTCTCCTCAGCCAATTTTTGCAGCTCGATGAATTCTTTTTTCGTATAAAAACCGTCCTGAGCTGTCAATTCAGGATATGTTTCCGATTCTAACCGGAATGCGGCGTATGTCTTATCCCAGTTGTTCTCGAAAAATTGGGGAAATCCGTTGTCATTCAGATGAATCTGAAATGCATTCATTTTATAGTATGCCATCATTTTTACATAATCACGTAAAAAAGAGATAGGAATAAATTTTCGACCGCAATCCAACATGAAGCCGCGCAATTCATAGTCGGGGTAATCGGTGATTTGCCCGCAGGGCAGTTGAAGCTGACCGCTTTGCTCTGATATTTGCAGCAATGTCCTTGTGGCCCAGAATACACCGATTGCTTCAGGCGCAGACACAACGACTTTATCCGATATATTTATGCTATACCCTTCTTTACCCAGCTTTTTATCCTTCGAAATGCTGAAAACAAAATCGCCGGCAGAAGATTTTCCGGTGGCAACCTGAAGTCTTTTGCCAAACATTGTATAATAGTCGTCGGCAAAAAGATTTGCCACCTTTTGCAACTGCTTGTTTCCTTCCGGATAGATTATTTTTCCCGATTCGTTGAGTTGGAAAGTGCCTTTGCCGCTTTTCCATTCCTTCAATTCGGGTATAACGAAAGGTTTAGGGTTCACCTCATCTGCCTTTAGATTTGATGCGAATAATACAGAGAGAAATAATACACAAAAAACATTTAGGATCTTCATAATATATTTTGATTTAGATATAGTTACTCAAATAACCGGGAGTGTCAGATACTCCCGGTTACCAAATTAATTCATTATTCCTGATAAATACAATTTCTTAATGAATTATAATCGTTTTATAATAGAATAATTATAATAGCTTGTTCCATTGGTTCTGGCTGCTACCCTGACAAAAACAGGTTTGGAGGTGTCTATGTCTTCGAGCGTAACAGTTTGTTCGGCATCCAATATGCTGTTATCCACAGTTACCTGAGCCCGTTTGGTATATCCGAGTACATCGATGTGCTCTGTTGAAGAACATAAAACAACATACTGATTCAGATCCTCATTCCAATGTTGCGATCTCGATATGGTGAACTTTACACTAACGGTGCTTCCGCTAAGGGTCGCATCAGACAGGTTTATTCTCAGATAAGGTTCTACATTGAAATCAACACTTCCGCTTGCAGGAATGAAGAGCGTTACCTCATCGGATGGTTCTACGATAAAGGGCCCTTCGGGTACAATGGTGTATGTGCCGCTGAAAACCCGCTGGCTGTTATAAGTCCCATCCGTACGCGGCCATACGGTAGTAGAAGTTGTACTGGTTCCTTCAAACATTCTGATGCGGGCCCCGCTGGGTGCCTGGCATGGTATCAGTTCC
>DQAM01000443.1:7148-7814 GCA_003523545.1 Dysgonomonas sp. | reverse complement strand
GACCACACAGCTCCTAAATTGAATTGCTGAGCATCTTCGGGTACAAGGTTCCTGCTTCCCAGCCTCATATAATACATGTCGTTAAAAGTAGGTATCCTGAAAATGTTTTTGTAGGATGCTCTTAATCTTAAATGAGTAGATGAGAACAGTTTGTATGAAAAACTGATTGCAGGAGAAAGACGTTTGCGGTCTTCCGGTTTGTTACCTGTTTCTACTCTTTCGGTTACGTATGTGCCTAATAAGCTTCCTGTAATGGATAAGTAGTCATTTTCGTATTTGCCCGAAATGGCAGAAAGATTGCTGAACCTGTCTGGTTCGGCGAAGTCTGATTTATTTGTATTTAAATTATTATATGCAAAATCGTTGGCAAAAGAAAACGATAGTTCGTTTGATACTTTATATAATAATGTTCCGTTTATATAAAATTCATTCTGGAGGTAACGGCTCTCGGGCTGGGATGAGTTTCCGTCAGCATATTTCATAAAACTATGTGAGAATTTCCCCAAGACCTGAAATTCCAGTTTCTCACTGAGGTTATTAAAGTATTTTGCCTGTGTAAAATAATACTTCTCCCAAAGCCGTTCTTTTCCGTAGTCGGGATTATAAAGAATAAGTGCACCCGGTAATCCTCTTTCCGAATCGAAAAGATATCCTTTGATAATAAGT
>DQAM01000443.1:3682-7026 GCA_003523545.1 Dysgonomonas sp. | reverse complement strand
TAAATAAGTCTCTGTGTGGGAGAAAGATTACCGAACAAATTGAATTCTGTACGGAATGTATTTATATCCGAGTTCTTTCTTTTTCCGGTTTCTGTTTGCAGTTCGTTTTGTAATTCGTATTTGTAACGCCCGTCAGCTCTTTGCCAGCTTCCATCTACTGATAATACGAATTTCTTATTTAATTTCTGTGCATAATACAGATATGGATTGAATAATCCCCACGAACCGGCTTCTATATTTGCCTGCATCCGGTGGTTTCTCTCCGAAAGATTCGGACTGACGGTAGAGATATCAAGGGAACCGACAGATGCAATGGAACGGGCCGTACGGAATATATTGTCGGTTTGACCAATGGCTAAAGTAAGAAAATCGATGTTTTGAAGAGAAAACTGTCCTATATCTACCTGCCCTGATTGTGTATTCGTGACGGGGACTCCATCGTAAAGGATAGTTGTATGTTCGGAGCCGTTTCCTCTGATATTGATAGTTTTAAATCCCCCGATACCCCCGTAATCTTTAACGACTACGCCGTTAAACCGCCTGACGGCATCTGCAACGGACTGTATACCCGTGTTTTGTATATCCGAAGATGAAAGACTTTGAACGGGTACGGAAGATAATACAGAAGAAGGTCTGACGGATGTTGTCACTTTCACCTCCTCGATTTGTCTTGATGCAATGGAGTCTGTTGTCTGGGCTTTTATAAACCCAAAAGGACAAAACGTAAAAAATAGGATGATTAGATATTTTTGTTTCATCTTGTCAACGGTGCAACTTTTGATAAAAGCTTTCGACAAGATTGAGCAATACTATCTGAAAAGGATTTCGTATGTAAAAAAAGGATATAGTTTTCATCTTAGCTTTATTCCTCGAAAGCTTGTTCGAATTATTAAATTTGTTTTGCCGGTTTTCTGACTTACATATATACAAACGTTATATATGATTACAGTAGCGGGTCTGTCCGGGAATTTCACACCGATTGCCCGTTTGCATCTTTTAGCCTTTCGGGTAAAAGAACAAAACAATGCGCCAAAGATAGTAATAATAATTGTATTGGATGATCGCCAGGTTTATCAATTTTTGTATATTGTTGATAATCGACATTTTTATTGTAAAAATTGAAATGAAAATCTATTTTAAAGCGGAAAGAATACTACTTTTGTATATTTGAATTTTAGAACTGAATGATAGAACAAATTATTGTATTGGACAATGCGGATGCAGCCGTATTTTATGGGGTAAACAACAGCAATCTGCAATTATTGAAAACACTTTTTCCTAAATTAAGAATAATAGCCAGGGGAAATATTATAAAAGTTATCGGTAATGCTGAGGAGATACCTTTCTTTGAAGAAAAGATAAGGGAATTGGAACTCTTTTGTATCGACCATAATACTCTGACGGAAGAAAATATAATCGATATAGTAAAGGGAAAATCGCCAAATATACCCAAACAGGACAACCTGATTATTTACGGCATGAACGGCAAGCCGATTGTTGCCCGTAATGATAACCAGCAACGATTGGTTGAGGCTTTTCGCAAGAATGATATGGTTTTTGCTCTCGGGCCTGCCGGAACTGGTAAGACATATGTTGCCATTGCTTTGGCGGTAAAAGCTTTAAAAGATAAACAGGTAAAACGTATTATATTAAGCCGTCCTGCCGTTGAGGCGGGGGAGAAGTTAGGTTTTCTTCCGGGAGATATGAAAGATAAAATAGACCCTTATCTACAGCCTCTTTACGATGCTCTGGAGGATATGATTACTCCTGCTAAATTGAAAGATTATATCGAAAACAAAACGGTTCAGATTGCTCCTTTGGCTTTTATGCGCGGACGTACGCTTAACGATGCGGTGATAATTCTGGACGAAGCGCAGAATACTACCACCCATCAGATTAAGATGTTCATGACCCGTCTGGGGATGAATGCCAAAATGATAATAACAGGTGATATTACGCAGATAGATTTACCTCCTTCCCAGATTTCCGGATTAAAGCATGCTTTGCGGATATTAGATGGAGTCCCCGGCATAGGTCGTATCGATTTTGATAAGAAAGACATTGTGCGTCATAAATTGGTACAACGCATCGTGGATGCTTACGAGAAAGAAGACGAGCGAAGAAGGGGAGAAAAGGAATCTGAGCAACAGGAAATAAAGAAAAATAATAATTAGAAAATATGAAGACTGCATTAGTTTCAACAGACTTTCACTTTCCAAATCAGACAAATGTATATCATGGGAAAGTAAGAGATGTATATTCCATTGGTGAAGATTTACTGGTAATGATTGCGACAGACCGTATATCGGCTTTTGATGTTGTCCTGCCCGAAGGGATACCCTACAAAGGACAGGTATTGAACCAGATTGCATCCAAATTTTTAGATGCTACTTCCGATATTATACCTAACTGGAAATTAGCAACACCAGACCCTATGGTAACAGCCGGGCTTCGTTGTGAACCTTATAAAGTGGAAATGGTAATCCGCGGATATATCACAGGCAGTGCATGGCGTGAATATAAAGCCGGTGCACGTACTTTGTGCGGAATACCTCTTGCAGAAGGCCTGAGGGAAAATCAGAAATTCGAAATGCCGATTATTACTCCTACAACAAAGGCGGATGAAGGGCACGATGAGAATATTTCAAGAGAAGAAATCATAGCTCAGGGCCTTGTTTCTAAAGAAGAATATGAGCAATTGGAACAATATACGTATGCTCTTTTCCAAAGAGGCACTGAAATGGCTGCTGAAAAAGGCTTGATTCTGGTAGATACTAAATATGAATTCGGGAAAAAGGATGGTAGAATATATCTCATTGATGAAATACATACCCCGGATTCTTCCCGTTATTTCTATGCAGACAGCTATCAGGAGTTATTTGAAAAAGGAGAAGAACAACGCCAATTATCCAAGGAATTTGTTCGTAAATGGTTAATGGATAATGGTTTTCAGGGAAAAGACGGGCAAAAAGTACCCACAATGACCCCCGAATATTGCGAATCGGTATCGGAAAGATACATTGAGCTTTACGAAAAAATAGTGGGCGAACCGTTCGTAAAAGGTGACATATCAGATGTCAAACAGCGTATCGAGGATAATATAAATAGTTTTCTTACAAGAAGATAATATGAACCACAATCTTCAAATACAAAAAATATTATTGGCTGTCGAGAGCAGTAAGGACAATGAGGATAAAATCAAATTGCTGAAACAGGCGATTTCTATTGCTGATGCTAATAATGATCTGGATTGGGGGTATGAACTCCGTTTCGACCTGATGTATGAGGAGAAAGGTACATCCCATTGCATAGACAGCATTCCCGCTTTTGTCTGGATAATGAAT
>DQAM01000443.1:0-3431 GCA_003523545.1 Dysgonomonas sp. | reverse complement strand
ACGGTAGATGCGAATCCCGATTTATTTGAAGAGAGTGAAATTCTTTTACGTTATAAATGGATGCTGGCCGCAGTGCAAAGAAGTACAAGTTTTCCGTTGGAACAAATCGAATCTATAAGGGAAGATTTTAAGCAACGGATGGAGCGCAACGGACATGGGTTATATACATATTATAACCTTCTGCATCAATGGTACTTGATTACAGGTGATTCAGATAAGGCAAGAGAATATCAGGAGTTACGCAATGCAGAACAGCCTGATAATATATCTTATTGTCTGGCTTGCGACATTGACACAGATGCAGAGTTGGAATTGCTGGATAAGAATTGGGACAAGGCAATTACTGTTGCTGATGATCTGCTTTCAGGTAGAGAAACATGCTTTTATGAACCGTTCTCAGTTTTAAGCAAAATGGTGTATCATTTTACCAAAAATAGAGACGATGGAGCCGGAATATATTATCAAAAGGCAGAGGATGCATTATCCGAACTAGAAAGTACCGAGCCTTATAACTTGCTGAACATAGCTTATATCATATTGTATGCTGGGTTATATCAAAAAGAGAGAGCCTGGCAATTATTCGAGTTGTATTCGAAATGGGATGTAAATTCGGAAGATTATTATGCTTTCTATTTTGCATCCTCTCTTTTACCTTTATTTAAAGACAGAGGAGAACGAAAATTGAGTATAAGTCCTGAACTTCCTTATTTTAGTGAAGATGAAACATACGATACTCAGGTTTTATACAATTATTATTTGAATCGTGCATCCCAACTGGCTGATAGGTTTGATAAAAGAAACGGAAATTCTTATTTTACGCAAACACTTGAATTAATAAAAACGTTTTAATTATCTTTGCGCACTGTTTCGCAAAAATAAATTATAAATAAATATGCCGAATCTCTACATTATAGCAGGCTGCAACGGTGCCGGGAAAACCACGGCATCTTATACGATGCTGCCCGAGATGCTGGAGTGTAAAGAGTTCATCAATGCAGACGAAATAGCGAAGGGATTATCCCCGTTTCAACCGGAGAAAGCGGCTATCGAAGCCGGCCGTATAATGATACGGCGTATAGAGGAAATGCTTAAGCTTCAGGAAGATTTCGCTATCGAAACCACTCTGGCAACCAAGTCTTATGTGTCTTTTATTAAAAAAGCTCAAAAAGTAGGTTATTTCGTAACATTGTTGTATTTTTGGCTAAGTTCTCCCGAATTAGCAATTAAGAGAGTCGAAAACCGGGTAAAGTCAGGAGGTCATCATGTACCGAGCGATGTTGTTCGCCGGAGATATAAGGCGGGAGCACAAAATCTGTTTTCTCTATATACACCTATCGCTGATTACTGGCTGGTGGTAGATAATTCTGAAAATCCATTCAGTCTGGTAGCCGAAGGAAAAAAGAGCGATATGATAGAGAAACATGATGTTGATATTTTAAACCAAATTAAAAATATATGATTCAAACTGAATTGGCTCTCCGGAGTAAATTATTAGTTGGTCTAAATCTTTCTTATACCCGTTTGATACAGAAGAAGCAAATCGAAGACGGAAGTCTGGTTTTTGCCAGGAACGGGGAAATCATTGAAGTAAAAGCGCGCAATCTGCGCAACACGCAAGCTGATTCAGCTAGTGTACTATAAGTTTTTTTCATGACATATCAGGCTGAAAAAGTAGTTCCTTACGAAAGTTCTGAGAATAAAGGGGCTCAGGTCGAACGTATGTTCGATTCGATTGCAGAGAACTACGATACCCTGAATCATACGCTATCTATGGGAATTGACCGGGGATGGCGTAAAAAAGGTCTTTTATCCCTGAAAGATCTTAATTCTCAAAATATTTTAGATATTGCAACCGGTACAGGTGATTTAGCTATACAAGCCTTTCAACTGCTCCGTCCTGAACATATAACTGGGATAGACATTTCGGAGGGCATGATGGACGTGGGCCGTAAAAAAGTATCACAAGCAGGATTATCCGATAAAATAAGTTTCGAAAGGCAGGATTGTATGGCATTGGATATTGCTGATAACAGCTATGAGGCTGCTATCGTTGCTTTTGGCGTCCGTAATTTCGAGGACTTGGATAAAGGTATACGGGAAATACTGAGAGTATTGAAACCGGGGGGCAGACTGATGATTCTGGAACTGTCCACTCCGATGAGTTTTCCAATGAAGCAGGCATACTGGTTGTATTCTCGCTTATTTATTCCTACCATAGGCCGTCTTATCTCAAAAGATAATACAGCCTATTCTTATCTGCCAAAATCTATCGAAGCTTTTGTACAAGGAAGGGATATGGTAAATGTACTTTTGAAAAACGGATTCAAAAAAGCACATTTTAAAACATATACTTTCGGTATATGTTCCATGTACCTTGCAGAGAAATAATATATTGAGTGTTATTGTGATATCTTCATAGAGTAGAAGGCAGTTTGTCGTGATACATCTATTTATGTATTTGTCATCCTGGGCTTGCCGAAGGATTTTTGACTAAAAAGAAGAGGTTCTTCACTTCGTTCAAAAAGACAAATTTTTTATTACTAAGCACTCAATTTCAGCAAGCTAAATATATGAAGAAATACATATTCATCTTTTCTTTTTCCACGGTTTAAACACAGATATTACCACAAGAAAAATAAGTACCGAGGCTTGAACAAATGCACCAATCAAGCTCACCTGATGGTTCCAGATTAATTCCGGATTAGTAAAGGCTGTATCACGTAGTTCATTAGCTATCTCTAACGAACTGTCTAGTTTTGGGCTGAAATAGAATGTTCCAACCACAATTACCAATATTGATACAATCCATTTTACGGTTATCCACCTATGTTTAAAAAATCCCCAATTGGTAAACGCTCCATACACTATTGCTGTGATAATAGTTAATATAGCGCCCGGTATCACTAATGTATCATCGACAAGCCTGCTGATATAAAATGTCATGTACAACTCATCCCCTGATTGAGGTGTTATTAAGTTGATGATTGCCATTGCAGCCACTCCAACTACCCATATCATAACTACCAATAGATGGCATGTTTTCAATACTTTAATTCCTTTTGCGCCAAGCTTTTTCATGTTTCATTTCTTTTTCAGATTTATATATATTTTATCCAGCATCATTCTTAAAAGTTTTTGATTCTCTACATCAATATCACCCAATGCCTCCTCAGTTATTTTATCTGCAATTCTCAGAATCTCAGGCATCATTTCCTCCGCTTTTTCGGTAAGACGGACGCTATTCTTTAAGTTCCTTATTTGATGCCTCTCTACAAGACCTTTTTTCTCTAAATTATCGACTGTACGCTTTATGGCTGCAGCATCTTTGGATAACATGTTAGCTATTTCAAACTGGCTTAACGCATTCTGATAATGCAGGCATCTCAGAACAATAAATTGAGAATGAGGCAGATCGATCCCGTTAATCTCAA
>DQAM01000444.1:1581-5483 GCA_003523545.1 Dysgonomonas sp. | reverse complement strand
AAAGGAAAATTAATTATAAGAATAATTATCTTTGTAATTATAAAAAGGGGATGTATGGAGCATGACGAGGTATACTTAGAAAAGACATTGAAAAAAATATGTTTAGGATATTTCTATTTGGTCATATTAGTTTTTATATCCTTCTCAATATATTATTTGTATGAAAACATAAGCTTTTTTAAATATTACTCTACTTCGATTGCGATCACCCACATATTCTTGTTTTTTATACCTTACAAGCTCGAATATAAATTTATAAAGGAATTAATTTCTGTCTATCTAATCTTTATATCCATTGCGCTTTATCCTTTTGTTACATTGTATTGGGCGGCAGGGCAGGTGACTGTATTTGTGTGGTATCTGTTAATACCATTTGCCGGCTTAATCTTTTTTTCTACCAGAACGGTAGTCTACTGGACTCTGTACATTTTATTTTTATTTTGTACTGTATTTATTGTATCCAATTTTATTCCTGAAAGATACGTTATTCAATTTGAAAGTTACCAGTCTTCTGTCTTAAATATAATCACTATAGTTTGCTGTCTTGGCTTAGCTGCTTATTTTATATTTTCATTGAGCCGGGTGAACCATATAAAGATGGAGATTCTTAAGAAAGAGAGGATCAATAAATCCTTGGAAAAGGTAGTAGATGATGTGGAAGACACTGAAAAATATCTCCAATTATACGATTCGATTGAAGAGTATATTGAGAATGAGAAACCTTATTGTGATCCTAATTTCACAATAACACAGCTTGCCACAGCAGTGAATAGTAATATCACGTATGTTTCGAAAGCAATCAGAATAAGCAAGGATGTAAACTTCAATGTACTTATGAATACTTACCGCATCAATATGATAAAGGACATGCTTGATAAAGGGTACCACAATACCTTTACTATCAAGCATATTTACACTTCGGCAGGATTTAAACAACAAACTACTTTTAATAAAGTGTTTAAGCAGATTGAAGGTATTACCCCTACCGATTATATAAAATCACTTCAAATTAATACTAATCAGTAATCTTAACTAGTTTTGTGTAAAACAAATGCCGAACGGGCGGGAATATAGAGTTTTAATAAATTCTTTTTATTTATAAGCTGGGTTGAATATTCATAATTATCGTCAATCCTGTTGAACCCGTCAAATTGAGTATTATCAGAATCTAATACTATCTTATACTTTCCCTTATCAATTTCGAAACCATAGTCTGTAAATGATTTGGTAGGATTAAAATTGAATACAAATACCAGATTATTCCTTTTGAAAATTAAGACCTGATCAACCGTACTTTGTACAATGACAAAGGGTTTTTGGGAGAATATACGGTACTTCTTCACAACGCGGAGCATTTCTTTCTCAAATTCAGCCAGAAAGCGGTAACGTAGATTCTGGTCTTTTAGCAAGCTCCATTGACGGCGTGCGTATTGGTACGACCAGTCATTGCCTTCGCGGGGAAAATCAATCCATTCGGGATGACCGAATTCGTTGCCCATAAAAGTAAGGTATCCGTTGCCAGCTGTAGCCAGTGTAACCAATCGTATCATCTTGTGTAAAGACAATCCCCTGTCTACATTAAGATTGCGTTGGTACACATTCATATCCGTATACATCTGGCTGTCGATCAGCCGGAATATTACAGTTTTGTCACCTACCATTGCCTGATCGTGGCTTTCTACATAGCTTATTGTTTTTTCTTCCTTCCGCTTGTTGGTTAGTTCATAAAACATATCGCCTACGTGCCATTCTTCATCCGTTTTTTCCTTTAGCAATTTTATCCAGTAATCGGAAATTCCCATAGCCATACGATAATCGAACCCTATACCCATATTTGCGATAGAAGATGCGAGTCCAGGCATTCCGCTGACATCTTCCGCAATTGTAAAGGCATTCGGATTAACTTCATGGATAAGTTTATTCGCTAGAGTGAGGTATGTTATAGCATCTTCATCCTGTGTTCCGTCATAATACAAAGAATAATCCGTAAAATTTTTACCGATACCGTGGTCATAATACATCATGCTGGTAACACCGTCGAATCTGAAACCATCGAATTTGAATTCGTCGAGCCAGTATTTACAATTAGAAAGGAGAAACGATACCACTTCATTTTTCCCGTAATTGAAAAGGCGTGAATTCCAGACCGGATGCATTCCCCGTTCTCCTTCGTGGAAATATAGGTCGAAACTGCCGTCAAATCTGCTGAGTCCGTCTGTCTCGTTTCGTACGGAATGTGAATGAACAATATCAAGTACGACACTGATTTTATACTTATGCGCAGTATCTATTAGTTCTTTTAATTCTTCGGGAGTTCCAAACCGGGAACTCGGTGCGAAAAAATTAGCAACCTGATATCCGAATGAACCGTAATAGGGATGTTCCTGTATTGCCATCATCTGGATAGTATTGTATCCCATAGACGCAATATAAGGCAATATGTTTTTCCGGAACTCATTATAAGTAGATACGCCTTCTTTCTCTCCTGCCATTCCTATATGCGTTTCATATATCAGCGGGCTGGAGGGCTGTTTAGGCTGTGTGTGTTTCCACTCATAATTGCTTGTATCCCATACCTGTGCAGAAAATATTTTACTTACTTCATCCTGAACCACTCTACGCGAGTAGGCCGGAATGCGTTCGCCTGCACCATCAGACCATTTCACCCATAATTTATAGAGCATCCCATGCTGTAATGCTGATAATGCTAATTCAATTTCCCAATTCCCATTGTATGTAGGGATTAATGCATAATCGGCTTGTGGCTGCCAGTTGTTAAAATCACCGATCAGGAATATTTCGTCGGCATGAGGTGCCCATTCACGGAATACCCATTTGTCGGGATATTTGTGTAATCCGTAAAATAAGTAAGCATTGGCGCTGTCGCTTAAATCCCATTTATGCCCGTCGGTCAGTTCAGCTATTTTTTTCTCATACAGAGAATGCCTTTTACTTATTACAGGTAGATATTTATCGAGGCCTTTATCATTATATACGGATGTTTTCATAGTTGTTGTTTATGTATTTAAATCGTTTAAATTTATGAGACTGTCCCAAAAAGTAATTTTCATTGTTTCTTTGTCATGTTGAACGGAGTGAAACATCTGGTTTCTAAGAATTAAGTTCCTTCGTTACACTCAGGATGACAAAAAAGTAACATTTTGATCCTAGAATCTTACTTTTGGGACAGCCTCATTTGAAAATCAAATAGTCGTATTTATTATAACCATTTTACTAATCCGGAATCCTGCTGATGAGCAAGTAATTCATTTTTGGCAAAAATACGGACTCCGATAGAATAAGAACCCGATTGTTCGCTGACATACTTTAATTTGTATGTGGCAACACTGCTTTTCATATCAGAAGGAATCAATTCGAAAGTCTTCTTCCTTAAGAATTCTTTTTGATTATCGTCTTTCTCCGCCGCAATAATCATCTCAACACCGATTTCCTCGGGTGACAACGTTCCGCAAGACAAGCTTATTTCAATATTATATTCCTTACCGATAGTTACCTGTTCCTTGTAGATGCTCGGCATTTTAACCTCGATCACTTCTACATTTTCCCAGGCACGCGATATTTCCTGCTTCCATTGTACGATTTCTTTGGCCATTTGATAATTATTTTTTCTGACTTCGAGTGCACGTTTGTACAATTTGCTGTAAAAACGTTCTTCATAGTCTGTCAGCTGGCGGTTCATCGTAAAGTTAGAGGCTACCTTATCGATAGAATTCTTTATATGCTTGATCCAGTTGTGAGGAATTCCGTTGTCATCCTGATCGTAGAACAATGGAGCGATTTCGTTCTCGATAGTCGAGTAAACAATTTCGGCATCGAGTTCGTTCTGGTAGTCGTTATTTTCGTATGTCTGCTCTAAAGGAAGCATCCATCCGGCATCTTTC
>DQAM01000444.1:0-1514 GCA_003523545.1 Dysgonomonas sp. | reverse complement strand
ACCCACCATCCGTCGAGAACGCTGAAATGCATAACGCCGTTCATCACAGCTTTTTCTCCACTTGTACCCGAAGCCTCCATAGGACGTGTCGGTGTGTTGAGCCATATATCTACTCCCTGTACAAGTTTAGAGGCTAGTTCCATATCATAATTTTCGATGAACAGGATTTTACCTAAAAACTGTGGGTACTTGGAAACCTCAACTATCCGTTTAATGAGGTCCTGACCTGCCTTATCGGCCGGGTGAGCTTTTCCTGCATATATAAATTGAACGGGATGTTCGGGATGGTTTACAATTTCATTTAATGTAACCAGGTTCTTAAACAGCAACTGAGCCCTCTTATAGGTAGCAAAACGCCTTGCAAAACCGAATGTCAGTTTTTTAGGATCCAGCATGTCCAGAATCTCGACTATCTCGCGCGGGGTATAATACATGAGGTCGTCATCTTTGGTAACCCTTTCTTTCAGGTCTTTGATCATCGCTGCACGCAGTTCGGTACGGATATCCCATATTTCTTTGTCGTCCACATCATGTATTTTTGCAAAACAGGATTTATCGTAATGATGTGTTGCAAAATCCTCACCAAATACACGTTCGTATAGTTTTTTCCATTGAGGAGCTGCCCATGTAGGGAAATGTACTCCGTTAGTCACATAACCGATATAAGATTCTTCAGTCAGATATCCGGGGAACATATCTTTAAACATTTCCTGCGATACTTTTCCGTGGAGCCAGCTTACACCATTAACTTCCTGAGAAAGATTTACGGCAAGGTTACTCATCGAGAATTTTTCATTCGGATTGTCAGGGTGCATACGTCCCAAAGACATTATGCGCTCCCAGCTGATATGGAATCTTTCGGGATAGTGGGATATATATTTGCGTAATAAGCCTTCGTCAAAAGAATCGTGTCCTGCTGGTACCGGAGTATGAGTTGTAAATAAAGATGAAGAACGTACAACTTCTTTTGCTTCATCAAAAGACAAGTTATGATCTACCATCAGTTGATGTATGCGTTCGAGTCCGGTAAATGCAGCGTGGCCTTCGTTACAATGATATACATCCGAACGCCTATCCAATTTCTGGAGCAGCCGGATACCGCCCACACCCAGTAATAATTCCTGTTTCAACCTGTTTTCCCAGTCGCCGCCGTATAAATGATAAGTCACCTGGCGGTCTTCTGGTATATTGTCTTCGAAGTCTGTATCCAATAATAACAATTCCACACGGCCTACGTCCACTTTCCAAACGCGTGCTACCATATTGCGTCCCGGTAAGCCCACCTGTACGGTTATCCAGTTATTATCTTTATCGCGGAGAGGTTCTGCAGGTATTTTATCGAAATGCTGTGCTTCGTATATATTTTCTTGTTCACCGTTTGTAGAGAGGCGTTGTTTGAAGTATCCGTAACGATAGAGTAGACCGATTCCTGTCATTCTTACACCCATGTCGCTTGCTTCTTTCAGGTAATCGCCTGCAAGTATGCCTAATCCTCCTGAATATATCTTCAAGGA